>JANXLW010000193.1 GCA_025354965.1 Betaproteobacteria bacterium | reverse complement strand
AACTGCAGTTAGCCGAGTGCCCACCCGATGAACTGGCGGAATGGGTAGCGCGCATCAGCCCCGGCGAACTGCTTTTCAGCGCCGGTGCAACGCCGACTTTTGAAGCACACCTGCGCACTTTGCAAACCTCGGGATGCATGTCTTTCACGCTGCGCCCTGATTGGCAATTTGACTGCACATTGGGCGAGCGCAAGCTGCTGGAACAACTCAAGGCCGCCAGCCTGTCGCCCTGGCAGGCACAGGAATTATCACAAGCCCATGCAGCGGCAGCGGCGCTTTTGAGCTATGCCGAGCACACCCAGGGCCGGGCCTTGACGCACGTGCACAGCGTGCGGGTGCAACGCAACGACGAGTTGATCGATTTGCCGCAAACCACCCGGCGCAACCTCGAGCTCACGCAAACCCTGCGCGGTGAAGACCAGCCGACCTTGTTTTCGCTGCTGGACACCTGCATGACCGGCATGGGCAGCCGCATGCTGAAGAACTGGTTGCTGGCACCCCGACGCGAGCGCCGCGAGGCGCAGCAACGGCTGGACGCCATTAGCGCGCTGCGGGATGGGCCAGCACACGCGCCGGGTGCGGGGCACTGGCTCCAACTGCGCGAGCAGCTCAAGGGCAGCACCGACGTCGAACGCATCACCGCCCGCATCGCGCTGCGCCAGGTGCGCCCGCGAGAGCTGGTGGCGTTGCAGTTGACGCTGCACAAAGGCAGGCTTCTGGCGCCCCTTTTAAGCGCTCTGGAGCCTTATTTGACCCAAATCTCCGACCACCTGTTACCACCCCACGGTTGTGCCGAAATGTTGACACTTGCCATTGACCCCGAACCGGCGGCCCTGGTACGCGACGGCGGTGTCATCGCCACCGGTTTCGATGCCGAGCTGGACGAATTGCGCGCCATTCAAACCAATTGCGACGGCTTTTTGCTCGACCTTGAAACGCGTGAGAAAGCCCGCACCGGCATCGCGAACTTGCGTGTGCAGTTCAACCGGGTGCATGGTTTTTTCATTGAAGTGACGCAAGGGCAAGTTGACAAAGTGCCCGACGATTACCGGCGCCGCCAAACGCTTAAAAACGCCGAGCGCTTCATCACCCCCGAGCTCAAGGCCTTTGAAGACAAGGCCCTGAGTGCGCAGGAGCGCGCCCTGGCGCGTGAAA
The DNA here is from genome assembly GCA_025354965.1 of Betaproteobacteria bacterium. Classification (GTDB taxonomy): domain Bacteria; phylum Pseudomonadota; class Gammaproteobacteria; order Burkholderiales; family Burkholderiaceae_C; genus Rhodoferax. The sequence goes on along the minus strand of JANXLW010000193.1, from coordinate 1,641 downwards.
AATTCCTGTACGAGCAGTTGCTGGACCAGTTGCAGGTATTCGTGCCGGCTCTGACGCAAGTGGCGCGTGCGCTGGCCACACTGGACGCGCTGTGTGCTCTGACCGAGCGTGCCCTGACACTGGACTGGTGCGAGCCGCGGTTTGCCAGGGAACCTTGCCTGGACATCACGCAAGGTCGTCACCCGGTGGTGCAGGCGCGGCTAAATGAAACCAGTGCCGGCGCCTTCATTGCCAATGACACGCACCTGGGCCCCAAACAACGCATGCAGATCATCACCGGCCCCAACATGGGCGGCAAGTCCACCTACATGCGTCAGATCGCCGTCATTGTGCTGCTGGCCAGCATGGGCAGCTATGTGCCGGCCGCAGCCTGTCGGCTCGGGCCGATTGACGCCATCCACACCCGCATCGGTGCCGCCGACGACCTGGCCAATGCGCAGTCGACCTTCATGCTGGAGATGCTGGAGGCAGCGCAAATTTTGCATTCGGCCACACCCAATTCGCTGGTGCTGATGGATGAAATTGGCCGCGGCACGTCAACCTTTGACGGTCTGGCACTGGCGTCCGCCATCGCCACCCAGCTGCACGACAAAACGCAAGCCTACACGCTGTTTGCCACGCATTACTTTGAGTTGACCGAGTTCCCGGCCACACACCACGCCGCCATCAACGTGCATGTGAGCGCTGTCGAGTCGGGCCGCGACATTGTGTTTCTGCACGAAATCCAGAGCGGCCCGGCCAGTCGCAGTTATGGCATCCAGGTAGCCCGCCTGGCCGGCATGCCGGCCGCCGTGGTGAACCAGGCGCGTCACACGCTGGAGGCGCTGGAAACCCAGGCTACGCTGAATCACACCCAGGTCGATCTGTTTGCCGCACCGCCTGCTGCGGAAAATGTGACTGTCAGTGTTATCGAGACGGCGCTTGCGGCTATAGATCCTGACGCCTTGAGTCCGCGTGAGGCGCTTGATGCGCTGTACCAATTGAAGGCAGTGGCCGCAAAAGCTTAGCTTGTTCTTCATGCACCGGCGGACTTGAGGTATCGGCCTGGCGCTCATGAACCTGCGGTTTTTTAAATCGCGCCAGCCCGATACCCCAAAATCCATCTTCTGTGGTCGGGCCATATCTTTCAAAAAACCAAACTTCTGATTACAACAATCTTGCTGGGAATCCGCGATTTGGGATCTGACAACTTTTGACGGCGGACGTTCAATTTTGACTGACTGCTTCAGAGAAAACTGTTTGTCTCCAAAGGGCTGCCGTGCCGCCCGCCGCCACCTTTAGCACGTGGGTGTAAATCATGGTGGTGGAGACGTCTGAGTGGCCCAGTAGCTCCTGCACGGTGCGGATGTCGCTGCCCGCTTGCAGCAGATGAGTCGCAAATGAATGGCGTAGCGTGTGCACTGATACCGGTTTGCATATGCCAGCCAGCGCAACAGCTTTTTTGAGTGAGCGCTGTAGCCGCTCTTCAAACAGGTGATGCCGACGCTCCACGCCACTTCGCGGGTCAATTGTAAGCGCGCGGCCAACCCATGTTGACCGCGTGTAAACGATCAAGTAAGGACAGGGGCAACCCAGCGGTGCGGCAGCAACTCCGCCAGTCGTGAGTTGGGCCAGGTCGGCAGCTTGGTCAGCACGTCTTTG
>JANXLW010000172.1 GCA_025354965.1 Betaproteobacteria bacterium | reverse complement strand
ACGGAAGTAGCCCTCCAGGCTGGTGCGCACGCATTCTTCAATGTGTTTCTTGCTCATACTGCCATCTCCATGTGCTTCTTTTCTTCGTTAACCCGATCATACGAAACATGGGCCGCCATCCGGTCCATGCGCGTGTTCAACTGGTCAAAATAATTTGCCACCGCATCTGCCTGCTGACCACAGTCTTCAATCAAATTCATCTCGGCACGAAAATCGTCACCGCCCGGCAAAGACTTTACATACCAGCCAATGTGCTTGCGCGCGCTGCGCACCCCCAGAAACTCGCCATACAGCGCGTAGTGGTCTTGCAGATGGTCCAGCAGCAATTGTTTGACTTCTGCCACCAGTGGCGGGGCCAGGTGGGTGCCGGTGGCCATGAAGTGCGCCATCTCGCGAAAAATCCAGGGGCGTCCTTGCGCCGCACGGCCAATCATCACCGCGTCGGCCAGCGTCGCTGCAAGTACCTGGCGGGCTTTCTCGGGCGTATCGATATCACCATTGGCCACCACCGGCACGCCCACTGCCGCCTTGACTGCGGCTATGGTGTCGTACTCTGCTTGCCCGCTGTAACCCTGCTCGCGGGTGCGCCCGTGCACCGTGATCATCTGCACACCCGCACTCTGGGCAGCGCGGGCCAATGGCACCGCATTTTTATGCGACTGACACCAACCGGTGCGCATTTTTAGCGTCACCGGCACACCGCGCGGCGCACAAACTGCCACCACCGCATCAACAATGCGCAGTGCCAGGGCCTCGTCCTGCATCAGGGCCGACCCGGCCCATTTGTTGCACACCTTCTTGGCCGGGCAACCCATGTTGATGTCAATAATTTGTGCGCCCCGGTCCATGTTGTAGGCAGCTGCCTCAGCCATCATCACGGGCTCAGTACCGGCAATCTGCACGGCGATTGGACCCGGTTCACCCTCGTGGTTGGCACGGCGAGTAGTCTTCGGTGTGTTCCACAAGTCGGGGCGACTGGTAACCATCTCGCTGACCGCATAGCCAGCGCCCAACTTCTTGCAAAGCTGCCGGAATGGCCGGTCGGTCACACCCGCCATGGGTGCGACAAAGAACGGATTTTCCAGGGTAAAGGGGCCTATGTTCATGCGAACAGATTAAAGGGGCTGAAGGAAAAGTGGTGTTGGGGTGCGGGGAGAAAAAATGTAAGCAGTTGATTCTAACTGCCCAATATTTCAGCAATTGAAAACCGGCTGGTGTCGCTGAAAAATGCCTGCCTATACTGAGGCACCCATGGACACCTGGCTCGATCATCTCCTCGTCACGCTTGCACTGCCGCAATTCGGGTTGAGCACGGTGTTCGTCGTGTCATTCATTTCTGCCACGCTGCTTCCACTGGGCTCGGAACCGGCTGTGTTTGGACTGGTCAAGCTCAACCCGGACCTCTTCTGGTCGGCTATCGGGGTTGCCACCGTCGGCAATACGCTGGGCGGTGCAGTGACCTGGGCCATGGGCCTGGCCTCGCACAATGTGGTTGATCGCTACCAGCACTCCAAACACCACCTCAAGGCGCTGGTCTGGCTGGAGCGCATCGGCCCCAAAGCCTGCCTGCTGTCCTGGCTACCCGTTGTCGGCGACCCGGTGTGTGCTGTTGCCGGTTGGCTCAAGCTGCCGTTTTGGCCCTGTGTGACCTATATGGCGATTGGAAAGTTTGGCCGCTACCTGGTGATGACAGCGGCGCTTGTGGGCTTGTTCAAGAGCTGAACAGGAAGTTCATGACATCACCGTCTTTGACGATGTAGTCTTTGCCTTCGCTGCGCATCTTGCCCGCATCTTTGGCGCCCTGCTCACCCTTGTAGGCAATGAAGTCATCAAAGGCAAAGGTTTGGGCCCGGATGTAGCCCTTCTCAAAATCGGTGTGAATGACGCCGGCCGCTTGCGGACCGGTATCACCAACATGGATGGTCCAGGCACGCACTTCCTTCACACCGGCCGTGAAGTAGGTTTGCAGTCCCAGCAATTTGTAGGCGGCCACGATCAGGCGGTTCAGACCAGGTTCTTCCTGGCCAATCTCATGCAGGAACATCTTTTTGTCTTCCTCTTCCATGTCGGCCATTTCCGCCTCCATCTTGGCGCAGATCGCCACCACAGGTGCGTTTTGCGCTTTGGCGTAGGCGTTCAAACGGTCCAGAAAAGGGTTGTTCTGAAAGCCGTCTTCGGCCACGTTGGCGACAAACATGGCAGGCTTGGCCGTGATCAGAAAAAACTGCTTCAGCAGCGGCAATTCTTCCTTGCTGAAGTCCAATGTGCGCACCGGCTGGGCTTGGTTCAAGGCAGCCTGGCATTTTTCCAGAATGGCCACCAGCTTGATGGACTCCTTGTCACCCGAGCGCGCGGTCTTGGTGACGCGGTGCAAGGCCTTTTCAACCGCCGTCAAATCGGCCAGGCACAGCTCGGTCTGGATCACCTCAATGTCAGAGATCGGATCGACCTTGCCAGCCACGTGGATGACGTTGTCGTCTTCAAAACAGCGCACCACATTGAGGGTGGCATCGGTCTCGCGAATGTGCGCCAAAAACTTGTTGCCCAGACCCTCGCCCGTGCTGGCCCCGGCCACCAAGCCGGCAATGTCGACAAACTCGACAATCGCACGCTGAATTTTTTGCGGGTTGACGATGGCGGCCAACGCGTCGAGCCGTGCATCAGGCACCTCCACAATACCGACGTTGGGCTCAATGGTGCAAAAGGGATAGTTTTCGGCCGCAATCCCAGCCTTCGTCAGGGCGTTGAACAAAGTCGATTTACCAACGTTGGGCAAGCCCACAATGCCACACTTCAAACTCATGAAAATTCCTCGAAAAACCAGGGGCCGAGTGTATTCGATGCCCGCCTTCTACAATCCGCGACATGACTCAAGCCTTTGATATTTGCATACGCGGCGGCGGCATTGTGGGGCGCACGCTGGCCCTGTTGCTGGCACGTGAACGCCTTCGCGTTGGTCTGGTGGTGCAACCCCCCGCAGCACCCGGGAGCGATTCACCCCTGGCTGGCGACGTGCGCGCCTATGCCCTCAATGCCAAATCGCGCGCTTTACTCGAATCGTTGCGCTGCTGGCCCGATGCACTGCATGCAACCGAAGTGCTGGCCATGCAGGTCAAAGGCGATGAGGGTGGCGAGGTGAACTTTTCCGCGGCTGACCTCAAGGTGCCTGGCCTGACCTGGATTGTGGATGTGCCGACGCTTGAAGCCCAGCTGGCCGAGGCAGCGCGGTTTCAGCCCCAAATCGAACTGCTCGATGCGCCGCAACCGGCCACCTTGACGGTCATTTGTGAAGGCAGGGCCAGCAATACACGCGCTGAGTTCGGCATTGACTTCGACATCACCGCTTACCCGCAGACCGCGATCGCAGCCCGGTTGCAGTGCCAGACGGCGCATGCGCAGACGGCGTACCAGTGGTTTTCGCAAGGCGAAATTCTGGCTTTTTTACCGCTGCAAGGCCCGCAGGGGAACTCTGTCGGCATTGTGTGGTCTGTTCTTAGGGAACGGGTTGCTGACTTGCTGAAGGTGAGCGCGGTCGAATTCTGCCAACAGCTTGAAGTTGCAAGTTTTGGCCGTCTGGGCAAACTCAGCCTGATCAGTGAGCGCAGCGCCTGGCCACTGCAAAGCGCACACGCGCAGCGTTGGGCCGGCAGCCACGCGGGCCGGGCCTGGGTGCTGGCGGGCGATGCCGCACACAACGTGCATCCGCTGGCGGGGCAAGGTCTGAATTTGGGTCTGTCGGACGTGGCGATGCTGGCAAAGACCTTGCACCAGCGCGAGTACTGGCGCAATGTGGGCGACGAAAAGCTGCTGCGCCGCTACGAGCGCTCCCGCAAGGCGGAGGTGCTGGTCATGGACAGCACGATGGATGTTTTGCAGCGCTTGTTTTCCCGGCAAGGCACCGGCTGGCAAGCGGCTCGCAACTGGGGCATGAATGGGTTTGAACGCAGTGGCTGGATCAAGCAATGGGTTGCTAGACAGGCCATGGGTTAAATGGCAATTGATTGGATGAAGATGAAACTGATAAAAATCGCGTTGATCGCCGCCATCACGGTGGCTACTTTAAGCGCCACAGCGCAGGAGGCCACCATTCGGAAGAATCTGGGTGAGCGCATTCCACAACTGCAGAAAATCGACGAAGTCAGCAAGAGCGCGATGCCGGGTCTGTTTGAAATACGTGTCAACGGTACCGAGATTTTTTACACCGACGTGGAAGGTAATTTTCTGCTTCAAGGCCATCTCATCGATACCAAACAACGCCGCAATCTGACCGAAGAACGGGTCGACAAGTTGACGGCCATCAGCTTCGACGCGTTGCCGTTCAAGGACGCTTTCACCATCGTACGCGGCAACGGCAAGCGCAAGCTGGCGGTCTTTGAAGACCCCAACTGTGGCTATTGCAAGCGCTTTGAGCGCGACCTGCAAAAAGTGGACAACGTGACGATCAGTATGTTCCTGTACCCCATTCTGAGCGCCGACTCGAACGAAAAATCGAAACACATCTGGTGTGCCAAAGACAAAGCCAAGGCTTGGCAGGACTGGATGGTGCGCGACAAACCGGCCACCGTTGCGAGCTGCGACACGGCGGCGATCGAGCGCAATACCGAGGTTGGCCGCAAGCACAAAATCACCGGCACGCCAACGCTGATCTTTGCCGACGGCACCCGCATACCCGGCGCCATTGCGGCGGCCCAGGTGGAAAAATATCTGGTTGACGCCACGAACTGATGCCAGCCACCGCCATTGGCTACAGCGTGCGGGTACGGGATCCGCATGCGCATCTGTTTGCGATTACGCTGACCATCGCTCGTCCGGCGGCCTTGCAGCTTGTGAGTCTGCCGGTGTGGATTCCGGGCAGCTACCTGGTACGCGAGTTTTCCAAAAATTTGCAACGGCTGCAGGGGCAACAGGGTGGCAAGGCCGTTGTACTGACGCAAGTCGACAAATGCAGTTGGCAAGCCTCATGCTCGACCAACAGACCACTGGTACTTGGTTACGAAATTTACGCTTTCGACAACTCGGTGCGTACCGCCTGGCTGGACACCAGGCGCGGCTTCTTCAACGGCACCAGCATGTTCCTGCGAGCGCACGACCAGGAAGATTCACCCCACGCGCTGGAACTGGTGGCCGACAAAGCATTGTCCGGTTGGCAGGTGGCAACCGGGCTGACACCCAAGAAAATCACAAAGAACGGTTTTGGTACCTACCTTGCCGACAGCTACGACGAACTGGTGGACTGCCCGGTAGAGATGGGCCAATTCTGGAGTGGCTCCTTTGTTGCGTGTGGGGTACCGCACCGCCTGGTGGTGGCGGGCGCGCCACCCAGTTTCGACGGCAAGCGACTGCTGGCGGACACCCGGCAAATTTGCGAAACCGAAATCCAGTTTTGGCATGGTGCGAAGGCCGGTGGCCGCCCCCTTAACAAGCCACCCCATAAAAACTACCTGTTCACGCTCAACGCGGTCGACGATGGCTACGGTGGTCTGGAACACCGCAACTCGACGGCGCTGATTTGCAGGCGCAAAGATTTGCCGCGGCTGAACAACCCGGCGCTGATGTCGAACAGCACCTCGCCGTCCGAGACGAAGCCCCGGCAATCCGAAGGCTATACCACCTTGTTGGGTCTTATCAGTCACGAGTATTTTCACACCTGGAACGTCAAGCGATTGCGTCCCGCGGAATTCACCCGCTACGACTACACGCAAGAAAACTACACGCAACTACTGTGGTTCTTTGAAGGTTTTACCAGCTACTACGATGATCTGCTGCTGCGCCGCGCCGACCTGATTGACGACACCAACTACCTGAAACTGCTCGGCAAAACCATCAACCAGGTGCTACAGACGCCTGGGCGTGAGGTGCAAAGCGTCGCCCAGGCCAGCTTCGACGCCTGGGTCAAATATTACCGGCCGGACGAAAACACGCCCAATGCCACAGTGAGCTACTACACCAAGGGTTCCCTCGTGGCCCTGTGTCTTGACCTGACCTTGCGCCAGCAAGGAAAAACCACTCTCGATGCGGTGATGCGTGCCGTGTGGCAGCGTTGCCAGGGTGGACCGATGACCGAGGACGACTTGACCAGCGTGCTGGCGGAGCTCTCGGGCCGGTCTTTTGCCAAGGAAATTTCACGCTGGGTTCACAGCACCGCTGAGCTGCCACTCAAACCCCTGCTGCAAGCCCAAGGCGTCTCAGTGCTGGAGGAACCGGCCCAAATCGCTCAGCGCCTGGGTCTGCGCGTGAGCGAGGGTCCGTCGGGGGTTCAGATCAAAACTGTTTTACGTGGTGGTGCCGCCGAGCGCGCCGGTTTCGCCGCCGGGGATGAATGGCTGGGCGTGATGGTGGGGTCGGTCAAATCGGCCACCCACTGGCGTCTCACGACGCTCGATGACTTGGCGCTTTACGCTGGAACGGCATCCAAAATTGGCGCGCTGGTGGCACGCGACAAACGTCTGTTAAACCTGTCCCTGACATTGCCCAAGTCCGTCACCACCTGGCGCCTGGCGGTACGTGACAGCAAACTTCTTGATCGGTGGCTGAACGGCCTCAGCGCCCTTTAAACCGGGGTAGGCGTTTCTCGCGAAACGCCATCACACCTTCCATGTAATCCTCCGTCTTGCCCATTGACGACTGGGTATCACGCTCCACGTCCAGCTGCTGATGGAGAGTGCGCGCTAGACCGTCTCGCAACAGGTGACGGGTGGCAACCAGCGCCTGGGTCGGTTGGTTCGCCAGGCGTTCGGCCAATGCAGTGGCCGCGGCTACGCAATCGTCCACCACGTCCCAGATCAGACCCCACTCTTTGGCCTGGGTCGCACTCAATTTGTCGCCGGTCATGGCCAGCGCCGTGGCGCGCGCCAGCCCAAGTTTTTGCGTTAAAAACCAGCTGCCACCGGCATCCGGGATCAGACCAATCTTGCTGAAGGCCTGGATGAAACTGGCAACCGGTGCCGCGATCGCAATATCGCAGGTCAGGGCCAGCGAAGCACCGGCACCGGCGGCGACACCATTGACCGCGGCAATGGTGGGCATGCGCAGGTTTTGCAGACGGCGTACCGTCGGATTGAACGCCTGCTCAATGAGCGGCCCGGGGTCAGCCCGGCCGACCAGATTGGGGCCGGGTTCAAAGTCGAACTCAATCAAATCTGCTCCCGCACAAAAACCACGCCCGGCGCCCGTGATAACCAACGCGCGGATAGCGGCATTGGCATGCGCCTGATCCAGTGCCACCCACAAATCGTAGTGCATCTGGCGCGTGAAGCTGTTCAAGGTTTGCGGTCGATTCAAAGTGATGATCGCCACGGCACCCTGTTCGGCGTATATAACGGCGGGGTTTGACATTCGGTTATTCCTCGGTTGGCTGCAAATTTACCACCGCACGCGCGGCCGCCAGACCTTGTCCGGCATATAGTCAGTCTTTCGCAAAAATCCGGAGAGTCCCATGAATTACGAAATGATCAATGTGCTTACTGAAGCCGACAAAGTAGGCATCATCATCTTGAATCGCCCGAAGCAGCTTAACGCCTTGAACGATCAGCTGATGACCGAGTTGGGCAATGCACTCAAAGCCTTTGACGCCAACCCGGCCATTGGCTGCATGGTCATTACCGGCAGTGAAAAAGCGTTTGCTGCTGGCGCCGACATTGGTGCCATGGCCGGCTACACCTTTGCCGATGTGTACAAGGGCGACTACATCACGCGCAACTGGGAACAGATTCGCAGCGTGCGCAAACCAGTGATTGCGGCCGTCAGTGGTTTTGCGTTAGGTGGCGGTTGCGAGTTGGCCATGATGTGCGACTTCATCATTGCCGCCGATAACGCGCGCTTTGGTCAACCGGAAATCAAGCTGGGCGTCATCCCCGGCGCCGGTGGCACCCAGCGCCTGCCGCGCGCCGTCGGCAAAGCCAAGGCGATGGACCTGGCACTGACCGGCCGCATGATGGATGCGCAAGAGGCGGAGCGTGCCGGACTGGTGAGTCGCGTCGTGCCGCTGGACAAACTGATGGCAGAAGCATTGGCAGCCGCGCTGATGATCTGCGACTACTCACAAATGGCCACCATGGCGGCCAAAGAATCGGTGAACCGGGCCTTTGAAGGCACATTGAGCGACGGCATTATGTTTGAGCGTCGCCTGTTTCACGCCCTGTTTGCCACCGCTGATCAGAAGGAAGGGATGGACGCTTTTGTAAATAAACGCAAGGCCAACTTTCGTCACCAGTAAGTCAGTCCGGCAAGGCGCCGGGGCAGGCTTTGGCGAAGGCTTCTGGTTATAATCTGCCGCTTCGGCGCTTTAGCTCAGTCGGTTAGAGCGATGGAATCATAATCCACAGGTCCGCGGTTCGAATCCGTGAAGCGCCACCAGTCACAGCCCGCATGGAATATAGAAAGCATGCTATCAAATCGATAGTATGCTTTTTTATTTCGGTGTCGCCTTTATGTCCGTGTAGCCACTGTGTAGCCGCCAGTACAGGGTTTTGTACGGTGTCGTGATACATGGCGCCATCAAGCGGTGTGTGAAAGTGCCGCTCAGCCAGCAGGAGTACGACGCCTACACCAGTCTGGCCTACAACATCGGCACCAGCGCGTTCTGTCGCTCCACGCTGGTCTCCCGGCT
>JANXLW010000147.1 GCA_025354965.1 Betaproteobacteria bacterium | reverse complement strand
TCAGCTACGCACAGCCGGCTGATTTGAATACAGTTCGCGCCAGTGTGGCAAGCTTGGGTCTGAGCGATGTACAGGTGCAGAATTTTGGCACTGCGCGTGACGTACTGATTCGCCTGCCAGTGCAAAAAGGCGTGAGTTCGGCCCAGCAAAGCGAACAGGTGATGGCTGCCCTCAAAACTGCAGACGCCTCCGCCACCATGCGGCGTACCGAGTTCGTCGGACCGCAAGTAGGTGATGAACTGGCCACCGATGGTCTCAAGGCCCTGGCCTGCGTGGTAGTGGGGATCATGCTTTACTTGGCAATCCGTTTTGAATGGAAATTCGCGGTGGCAGCCATCATTGCCAATTTGCACGACGTCATCATCATCCTGGGATTTTTTGCTTTTTTCCAGTGGGAGTTTTCATTGCCTGTTTTGGCCGCCGTGCTGGCCGTGCTGGGCTACTCTGTTAATGAGTCGGTGGTAATCTTTGACCGGATTCGGGAGAATTTCCGGCGCTATCGCAAGATGAACACCATGCAGATCATCGATAGCTCGATTACCTCCACCATCAGCCGCACCATCATCACGCACGGTTGCACGCAACTGATGGTGATGTCCATGTTGCTATTCGGCGGCGCCACGCTGCACTATTTTGCACTGGCTCTGACCATTGGTATTTTGTTTGGCATTTACTCGTCGGTTTTTGTAGCGGCCGCCATCGCCATGTGGCTTGGCATCCAGCGCGAAGATTTGATCAAGGGCGGCAAAAAGGAAGAAGATCCTAATGATCCCAACGCAGGCGCCACGGTCTGATTAGAATTTGAGCCATGGTCACTCAGGCAACTCCTGCGCAACGAACCCAACTCGCTCAGGAAGCGCGTAAACGCTTTGTGGGCGAGGTCGGGCGCGCCATGGTGGAACTTGGCGCCGCCGTGCAGGATCGGCTCACAGCCCTCATGAACGAGGTGGCGACTTCGCGTGAAATGCAAATCCGGCGTGATGCGTGGACCGCCTACCAGCGCCATCGGACCGTATGGGTAGAGGGCACCTTGAAAGCGTGGCAAACGGCGTTGACGCCGGCTGCGGCCAAACCAAAAGAGGTTCATGACGGAGCTTTTGAACTGGTCGGCAATGAAATCGTTGAAAACAAGATAGTGGCTTCCCGGTTGGTATTGAGCGTGATGGAAAAGGTGATTTCCGAGTGGGATGATTTGCGTGTGCGAATCAAGTTCCTGGAGGGCACACAAGACCTTGACGGTCAGGATATTCTGCGCCCCGACGTGATGCTTCTTTTGATGATCGAACGATGGGCCAGCGACGCCAGCATGCCCCGCGAAGTCTGGCCGATGGTCAACGAAGTGGCGCAAAAGTTGCTGACCGAGCGCATCAAGCAAGCCTACTTCAGTTGCAATGCGTTTTTGATTCAGAAAGGCGTGCTGCCAACTATTGATTTGAAGGATCGCGTCAAGCGTGCGACGTCGGTGGCACCCCGCTCGGGTGCGCCAAATGTCCGACCCTCAGACCAAACGCCGTTGGAAGCACAATCCTTCTGGCGGGACTCGCAGCGAAATGGCGCCGACGGCGATAACCGACATGGGGGTGGCTATGCCAGCACTGGCAGTGGCGCGCAGCGACCGTCCAGCCAGGCTGGCCAGTTCGCGCAGCGATCCGGCGCCATGTCTGGACCGTCGAGCCCGGCGCCGATGCACGGCTATCAGGCGTCGGGGCCGCAAAGTTCGGGGTACGACAGTGCCGCCGATGAAACCCGTCTGATGACCTCGATGTCGCCACTAGCCCGCGCGCGCGGCCGAGCACTGGGTGTCATGGGGCAGCTCAAGCGTTTACTTGTGGGTTCGGCTGGGCTTGAATTTGAAGCAACACACTATCTGCCGCCATCTCCGGCCCTGGCGGCAGCCATCGCTGTCCATGCGAGATCGGGCAGACACGACGCGGGCGACGGGACGGTCATGCAAGACTACAGCCCGGCCGGTGTGGCGAGGGTGGCGGCAGATTTGCGTCGCACCACCACAGACCTCAAGAATAAGGCGCAAACCAAGAGCGAGAAGGCCACGATCGAGATTGTGGCCCTGATGTTTCAGGCAATACTGCAGGAAGAGCGCATACCGCCTGGTATTCGGGTCTGGTTTGCGCGCCTGCAAATGCCAGTGCTGCGGGAAGCGCTGGCAGAGCCTGATTTCTTTGGTACCGTGAATCATCCGGCGCGCATGTTAATCGACCGCATGGGTTCCTGTGTCATGGGTTTCGATGCCAGTGCAATCAATGGCAGCGCGCTTGAGATCGAAATCAAGCGGGTAGTGCAGGTCATAGAGCAGTACCCGGAGACCGGTAAGCGGGTTTACCAACTGTTGTACGACGAGTTCCAGAAATTTCTGGCACAGTCTTTGACTGGCAAGGCTGCAACAAAAAAATTAGTCAGCGTGGCCCAGCAGGTTGAGGAAAAAGAGACGCTGACGATCCAGTACACGATTGAGATGCGCGACATGCTCAAAGACATGCCGGTACGAGATGAGATTCGCCAATTTCTTTTCAAGATTTGGGCCGAAGTGCTGGCCTTGACCGCTGTGCGCAAAGGTCCGCAGCACGCAGAAACTCTCGAAGTCAAAAAGTCTGCCACTGATCTGCTTTGGGCCGCCAGCGCCAAGCCGAATCGGGCCGATCGTGCTCGCGTTATCAAGGATTTGCCGCAACTGCTGCAAAAATTGCGATTTGGCATGACCCAGCTTGGTGTGGCGCCATCCGAGCAGGAAATCCATATCAACGTTGTCAGGGATACGCTGGCCGATGCCTTCCTGTCTAAAACCCAAACCATTTCGCCTGAGCAGATTGCAGCAATGGCCAAACGCCTGGCTCACCTTGAAGACTTTGTCAGTGATGATGGAATGGGGGATCTGCCACTGGATGCGCAGAGTATGGAACTTATGCTCGGGATTGACGCATCGAATATAGAGGTGGTGGTCGATGGCGGCTCCAAACCCAATGCGGCGATGCTGGCATGGGCGAAGGAATTGCAGTTGGGTACATGGTTTACGCTGGACCACAATGGACAGGTGGTTCAGGTGCAATTTGTGTGGCGCAGTGACCGTCACCATCTGAATTTGTTTGCGTCCACTGCCGGGCGCAGCTACCTGGTGCAAGCCGGTCGCCTGGCCGCCTACTTGCAGGCCGGACTGATGTTGCCGCAGGAAGAGGAAACGCTGACCGTGCGCGCCACCCGTCATGCTCTTCTGAAACTGGAAGCCAATCCAGAGCGTTTGCTGGGCTGACAGGTCGTCCCAAAGCTACTTCAGGTGCGGGTCCACCAGGCGCTGGAACAGGCCGCCGGGCAAGCGCACTACCAGTCCGTCAAGCTCCAGCGCCATCAATTGCGCTTGCAAGCGGGCGGTGTCCGTACCACTGCGAGCTTGCAGTGCGTCCAGTCCGACAGGATCAAAACCGAGCGTCTCCAGGAGCAAGGGTTCAGCGTCACCGAGGTCCAGGCCTTTGTCAACTGCAGCTTTGGAAGCCATCAAGAATGTCGGCTCGACCGGGATTTTCAATTCTTCGATCACATCCTGTACCGACTCCACCAGTTTGGCGCCTTGTTTGATGAGTGCATGGCAACCGCGTGCCTGGGTAGAGTGAATCGAGCCGGGGATGGCAAAGACCTCCTTGCCTTGCTCAGCACTCAGCCGTGCGGTGATGAGCGAACCTGAACGCAGCGCTGCCTCAATCACCAGAGTACCCTGCGCCAAACCGGCAATCAGGCGATTGCGTCTGGGAAAATTGGCAGTCAAAGGCGGCGTGCCAAGCGGGTACTCACTGATGAGCAGTCCGTTCTGGGTGATGCGGTGGGCCAGTTCGAGGTGTTTTTTTGGGTACACACGGTCGAGTCCGGTGCCGACCACTGCCACCGTCGCCAACCGCGTCGATCCTGCTTCGACGCTGTCCAGCGCTCCCTCGTGGGCAGCCCCGTCAATTCCCAACGCCAAGCCCGACACCACAGTCAGCCCAGCTTGCGCCAGCGCTTTGGAAAAATATCGTGCGTTGGCTGCACCTTGCGGGGTCGGATTGCGACTGCCGACGATCGCCAGCATCGCGCTGGAGGTTAATTTCCCAGCACCCAGCAGGTACAGCATCAGTGGCGGGTCATCAATGCGCAAGAGTGACGCCGGGTAGTCCGCATCACCCAATACCACGATCTTGCGTTGCGCGCTGGCGGTTCCGGATTCCTGCAGCCAGTTCCATGTCAGGTCCAAAAGCTTCGCCAACTCGTCAGGTTGGACACGCAAGGCGGCCGCTTGCGCTGCGTGCACCACCTGCTCCAGCGCAATGGGGGACTGACGGAACACCGCTTGCGGCAGCCCGAACGCCGCCAAAAGTTTGCGGGCGGTCTCGTTGCCGACGCCGGGCGTCAGTGACAGGCGCAGCCAGTTGCCGAGTTCGTCGCGCTCCATCAGTCCTCTTTAAAGTGCAATTTCCGTGCGCCGCCGCGCCGGGCCGCCCCAAGCAAGGCGAACCCCCTCGGGGCTGGAGCCTCCGGCTCCAAGTCTGCTTGAGCAGGCTTGGACAGGCGACAGAGGCGAAGCGTCTTGCGAGCCGCGGCCGGCAGGGCCTCGCGCAGCACACGAAGTGGCAAGCGTGGGGGCCATGGTCCTAGCGTGGATTGACCAGACGATCGCCCACCTTGACGCCATCCGTGATATCGAGCACCAGCCCGTAGGAGAGTTTGTCGAAAGTTCTAAACACCATGAGCAAACCGTTGCGTTCGTCCGGCAATTTCAACTCAGGCCTGGCCTCGTCGGTCTTGTCGATCAAACGGGAGCCCGCTTTCAAAATGGCCATGACGTCACCATTCTCGATGCCGTCACGGGTGCCAAGATTGATGACCACGACCTGATTTTGGGCTGCGTTGACCACTGCACTGCCGTATACCGAAACGATACGCGCGTCCACTTTGCTGCGTGGCGCATGCGGTACATAATTCAGCAGCTGTTGCGCCGGCTCCGGCAGCAGTCGGTCACCCACTCGCATTTCTTCCTTGGCCAGCACAATGTCGATAGTGGCCGGAACAATGTCGGTGCGCAGTTTACCGTCCTTGTCGCTGGACTGCTGCGTTGACTCACTGCGAATCAGCAAGGCCTTGCCGATATATTGCGCTTCGTAGCCCAGCACTTCAGCGGTCACCGGGTCCTTCAATGGCGTCGCATTACGAAACACCCGGTAAGCCTTCTGCAACTTATCTGGTTCGTCAATCAGGGCAGCGTCGCCTTGCCCGCGCGCGTAGGCGCGATCACCCCGTGTGAGCAAAACCCGATTGTCCTGCGCTGCTACGATACGCGGCGCCAACTTGAGCCCGTTCTCGTCGACGATGATGGGCTCCGCCAGAAAAGGTTCAATCAAATGACTCCTCAACGTCGGTATCGCGCTGCTGGCCAGCGGCTCGTAGCGGGTGCGTGGCGACAGGCGCACAGTATCAGTGGGCGCATCGTCAGTGATAGAGGGCGTCATGCGCAGCGTGGCACGCCCGTCCTTTTTTTCCAGGGACAGTTTTTGCCCCGGATAGATGAGATGAGGGTTCTTGATGTCGTTCAAGTTCATGCCCCATAGCTCCGGCCAGCGCCAGGGGCTTTTGAGGAAGATGCCCGATATTGCCCACAAGGTGTCACCCCACTCGACGGTGTAATTGTCGGGCGCATTGGGCGCCAGTTCACTCAAGGGCACACCGGCCTGCGCTACTTGCGCTGCAGTCGCCCGCTGCTGCACCGTGATCGGGAAATTCTGGGCATACACCGCGTTGCCGGACAGCAGACTGCCAGTCAGCACCGAGACCACGGTGAAAGTAACTTGGGATGCGATTCCGGAATTGACAATCATGCTATTTTTCATCTTGAGTTGCAGTTCAAATGCCTATTTTTGACCGATTCGGGAGGACCAGGTGACGCCATGCCAAGCGGGGAGAAATCTTGACAAATCACGCGCGATTTTGCGCTCAAGCCCTTGATTGGGCAACGCTTTTGGCTTTGAAGCGGTGCGAGATCACCCAAAAGTGGCGAAAATAGCGACATACTGAAACCTTGTGTGACAGAGCATAGCGCCGCCATGTGAACTAACTCTGCCGTCAATCACTCTAAAACCGTCCCGGACAGAGCGCAGTAAAACTTTATGAACTGGCGCTGTTCCCAATTGACCCTATGGCCTTACTTTCCATTCTTTGCTATCCCGATCCCAGGCTGCACACAGTGGCCAAACCCGTGGCCGTGGTGGACTCCCGAATCAAACGGCTGATTGCCGACATGCTGCAGACCATGTACGAAGCCAAAGGTATTGGTTTGGCGGCGACGCAGGTTGACGAACACGTACGATTGATTGTGATCGATGTTTCCGAGGAGCGCGATCAGCCGCTGGTGCTTGTCAACCCGCAGCTGGTCTGGACCAGCCAGGAGACGCACATCAACGAGGAAGGCTGTCTGTCAGTGCCCGGCATCTACGATGGCGTCGAGCGTTTTGATGCGGTGACCGTGAGCGCCCAGGATGGCGAAGGTAAATCACGTCTCGTGCAAGCCGAGGACTTGCTGGCGGTGTGCATCCAGCACGAAATGGATCACCTGATGGGCAAAGTATTCGTCGAATACTTGTCGCCGCTCAAGCGCAATCGGATCAAGAAAAAGATGCTCAAGGCGCAGCGTGAGGAACAACGGTGAGGCTTATCTTTGCCGGTACGCCAGAGTTTGCTCGTGTCGCCCTGGAGCATTTGCGTGCTGCTGGTCACCACATAGCGCTGGTGTTAACACAGCCGGATCGGCCGGCCGGTCGCGGCATGAAGTTGCATGCATCTGCAGTCAAACAATACGCCCTTGATCAGGGTATGCCGATAGCGCAACCGCGCAGTTTGCGACTGGACGGCAAATACCCTGACGACGCAGCAGCAGCGCGATTGACGATGCAGGCGGCACAGGCCGATGCCATGGTGGTGGTGGCCTACGGACTGATTTTGCCGCAGTGGGTGCTGGAGCTACCGGTCCACGGCTGTTTCAATATTCACGCCTCGCTGTTGCCCCGCTGGCGCGGCGCGGCACCAATCCACCGAGCCATTGAAGCCGGCGACGCCGAGACCGCTGTCACCATCATGCAAATGGACACCGGGCTGGATACCGGCGACATGCTGCTGGCCCACACGACCCCGATAGTGGCCAGCGATACCACCGGCAGCCTGCAGGACCGACTGGCGGTACTGGGAGGGCGCCTGATGGTGCTGGCATTGGAATTGGCTGCTGGTGGCGCGCTGAAGCCGGTCCGGCAGGCACTTGATGGTGTTACTTATGCTCACAAAATTGAAAAGCACGAGGCGGTGATTGACTGGACGCAACCGGCGCAGGTTATTTCGCAGCGTGTTCGTGCCTTCAACCCTTTCCCTGGCACCAGCAGCAGGCTGAATGGCGATACGTTCAAAATATGGATGGCGGTTGCCGGGCCAGGCACGCCGCCGCGAGAGACACCATGCGGAACAATTCTTGCGGTCAGTCCAGACGGCATTGCCGTCGCGGCCATGAAGTCCGTCGCTGTTATCACCGAGTTGCAGCGTGCCGGGGCAAAACGCCTGGGTCTGGCCGACTTCCTGCGCGGTATTGATCTGCGACCTGGCATGGCATTTGACCAGCACGCTTCATTGCCTTTGTCCGCACCAACTTGATCGTCCATCCAGCGATGTTCATTCTGCCCAGCAATTTCCGGCACGCCGAGTTTCGCCAAGGCGCATTGGATTCAATGGCAGTGGCTCCCGGCATCGCTGCCTGGGGTCTGATGACCGGTGTCGCCATGATGAAGTCGGGTATGAGTACTGCGGAGGCGCTGTTGATGAGCGTGATCGTGTTTGCCGGCAGCTCGCAGTTGGCCGCTATCCCGCTTCTTGCAGCAGGCGCGCCGATGTGGGTTATTTTGGCTACCGGCTTTTGCGTCAACTTGCGCTTTGTCGTGTTCAGCGCCCATATGCGACCTTACGTCATGCATCTGCCGCTGTGGCAGCGACTCGTCAGTGGGTACCTGACGACCGATTTGAGCTATGTGCTGTTTACCCAACGTTTCCCGCATCATGGCGGAGACACCGCGCAATTACGCGCGCAGCAGGCGTACCTGGCAGGCAACTGCGGAGTGAACTGGGTTGCCTGGGTCGGCTGTAGTGTGCTGGGCGTTGCTCTCGCCAATGGGGTGCCGACGAATTGGGGTCTCGGCTTTGCCGGCATTTTGGCGCTGTGTGGAATTTTGTTGTCTCTGGCGTCAAATCAGTTGCGTCTGGTGTCGGCGGGTGTTGCCGGAGCCGCAGCCGTGGC
>JANXLW010000161.1 GCA_025354965.1 Betaproteobacteria bacterium | reverse complement strand
CTTCTATAGCATCAGTCTGGCCCACATAGTTATTCCATGAACGGTATTTTCATCATCGCGCATGCGCCACTGGCTTCGGCGTTGCGCCAATGTGTTTTGCATGTGTTCCCTGATGCGGAGACTGGAGTCGCGGCGTTTGATGTCCAGCCCAATGTACCGCCCGAAGAAACTCTCAAGGGGGTAGTAAGAGCGCTAGCCCTGCTGAATACTTCCCAGACCTTGGTACTGACTGACGTGTTTGGTGCGACACCTTGCAATGTGGCTCAAAAGCTGGTCGACGGATTGAATTCGAAATTAATAGCCGGGGTAAATCTGCCCATGCTGCTGCGTACGGTAACCTACCGACGTGAGGCGCTGGATGCGCTGGTTGCGCGGGCATTGGCCGGTGGCACACAGGGCGTCATGCAGGTAGCAGTGACAGCGCCACAAAATCAGGTACGAAAGAAAAATGATCAAAGCAAGCACGACCATCAGCAATAAGTTAGGCCTGCATGCGCGCGCTTCAGCCAAATTGACCAAGCTGGCGGGTAGCTTCCCGTGCGAAGTCTGGGTTGCCAAGGGCGAGCGGCGTGTCAATGCGAAAAGCATTATGGGTGTGATGATGTTAGCGGCCGGCATGGGTAGCACGGTCGACATTGACACCAGTGGCGAGCGTGAACAAGAGGCTATGGATGCGTTACTGGCACTGATAAGTGACAAGTTCGGAGAGGGAGAATAGTTATGGCCCCCACGCTTGTCACTCCGTGTACTGCGCTGCCCCCCGAGGGGGCCAGCCTTGCTTGGGACGGCCCGGCGCTGCGGCTTTTATGACTTTCTCCATTCACGGTCTGGCTGTTGCCCGGGGCATCGCTATTGGACGCGCTGTGCTGGTGGCTTCCAGTCGGGTGGATGTGGCGCACTACTTTATTGAGACATCCCAGATTGACGCTGAAATTAGTCGAGTACGCGTTGGGCGCAACAAGGTAGTAGACGAGATTCACCGTTTGCAAGCCAACATAGTCCACATGGGACCTAAAGAGGCGCCGCACGAATTGACGGCGTTATTGGATGTACACCTGATGCTGTTGCAGGATGAAGAACTGATAAGCGGGGTCAAGCACTGGATTACAAATCGACTATATAACGCCGAGTGGGCGTTGACCACCCAACTTGAAGTAATCGCACGCCAGTTTGATGAAATGGAAGATGAGTACTTGCGAGAGCGCAAGGCCGACCTCGAACAAATTACTGAAAAAGTATTGCGTGCCATGAAGGGCGCTGCCTCGCCGGTAGTGCCGCAATCCAACCGGGCAGCGCGCAAGAAGTCGCAACAGGACCTGTTGCTCGACGACACGGTGGATGTGCCCTTGATTCTGCTTGCGCACGATCTTTCGCCGACCGATATGCTGCAATTCAAGCAAAGCGTTTTTGCCGGCTTTATTACAGATGTAGGCGGTAAAACCTCGCACACGGCCATTGTCGCCCGCAGTCTGGACATACCGGCGGTGGTCGGCGCACGCCTTTCCAGTCAGTTGGTGCGCCAGGATGACTGGGTCATCATCGACGGCGATGCCGGTGTGGTGGTGGTGGACCCTTCTCCCATCATCCTGGCGGAATATGGTTTCAAGCAACGTCAGGGTGAGCTCGAACGTGGGCGACTTGGCCGATTGCTGCACACACCGGCCGTCACACTGGATGGTCTAAAAATTGAATTGCTGGCAAATATCGAAATGCCGGAAGATGCGCCTGGTGCAGTCAAGGCTGGAGCCGTCGGTGTTGGCCTTTTCCGTAGCGAGTTTCTATTCATGGGTCGGCAAGGAAAGCTGCCCGATGAAGAAGAACAGTACCAAGCGTACCGACGAGCCATCGAAGGCATGCAGGGTTTGCCGGTGACAATTCGAACCGTGGATGTAGGTGCCGACAAACCACTGGACGATTCACTACAAGACTCTGCACACCTCAATCCGGCACTAGGCTTGCGCGCTATTCGCTGGAGCCTGGCGGACCCCGCCATGTTTTTGACGCAGTTGCGGGCCATACTGCGTGCGGCAGTTCATGGTCGGGCAAACCTGCTGATTCCGATGCTGGTTCATGCCAGCGAGATTCGGCATACCATGGCCTTGATAGACCATGCCCGCGTCGAGCTGGACAACCGGGGTATTGCTTATGGCCCGGTCAAGATCGGCGCCATGATCGAGATCCCGGCAGCCGCGCTGACACTCAAGGTGTTTTTGAAATACTTCGATTTTCTGTCCATCGGCACCAATGATTTGATTCAGTACACGCTGGCGATTGACCGTGCGGACGAGTCGGTGGCGCATTTGTACGACCCCTTGCATCCGGCCGTGCTGCGGCTGGTGGCGCTAACCATCGCCGAGTGCAATGCCCAGGGCAAGGAGGTGAGTGTTTGCGGCGAGATGGCCGGAGATGTCAGTTTGACGCGCTTGTTGCTGGGCATGGGTTTGCGCAGTTTCTCGATGCATCCAGCGCAAATTCTCGCAGTCAAGCAGGAAGTGTTGCGCGCTGATGCGGGCAAACTCGCGGCCTGGGCTCAGCAAGTCATGGCAGATGACGAACCCGGTCTGCGTTTGACAAGGAGCTAGAACCTGGGCAAATCCGGGTGCTTGATTTTGCCCCCGCGCACCAGCATCTTGCCGTACTCGGCGCAACGCTGCGGCGTTGGAATCACCTTGCCCGGGTTAAGCAGGCCTTTGGTGTCAAAGGCTCGCTTGATGCCAAACATCTGCTCGTTTTCTTCTTTCGAAAACTGCACGCACATGGAGTTGAGTTTTTCTATGCCAACACCGTGTTCGCCGGTCACGGTGCCACCCATGGCGACACTGGTTTCCAGGATGTCAGCCCCGAACAGTTCGCAGCGGTGCAGTTGGTCCGGGTCATTTGCGTCAAACATGATCAGCGGGTGCAGGTTGCCGTCTCCGGCGTGAAACACGTTGGCACATAGCAGACGATATTTTTTCTCCATCGCCTGGATAGCCAACAACATGTCGGCCAGACGTTTGCGTGGAATGGTGGAGTCCATACACATGTAGTCGGGGCTGATGCGTCCGCTGGCCGGAAAAGCATTCTTGCGACCGCTCCAAAATTTCAAGCGCTCGGCTTCATCCTGACTCACTGTGATCGCGGTCGCACCATGCTGACGCAGCAAATCGCTCATGCGGTTGATTTCTTCCTCCACTTCTTCCCTCGTGCCATCACTCTCACACAGCAAAATTGCCGCGGCGGCGAGGTCGTAGCCAGCGTGCACATAATCTTCCACCGCCGCGATCATGGGCTTGTCCATCATTTCCAGGCCGGCCGGGATGATGCCAGCAGCGATGACCGCGGCCACGGCGTCGCCGGCCTTGCGGATATCGTCAAAGCTGGCCATGATGCAGCGGGCCAGCTGCGGTGTGGGTACCAGTTTGACAGTGACTTCGGTGGTGACAGCCAGCATGCCCTCCGAGCCGATAACAATGCTCAGGCAATCAAAACCAGCCGCGTCCAGCGCCTCCGAGCCGAACTCAATCGCCTCGCCTTCCATGGTGAAGCCCTTTATCTTGAGTACGTTGTGCAAGGTGAGTCCGTACTTCAGACAATGCACGCCGCCGGCGTTCTCCGCCACGTTGCCGCCAATGGTGCAGGCTATCTGGCTCGAGGGGTCGGGTGCGTAATACAAACTGTGCGGTGTAGCCGCTTCGCTGATGGCAAGGTTGCGTACCCCACACTGCACGACCGCGGTTCGACTCTTGGGGTCAACTCGAATAATGCGGTTGAACTTGGCCAGTGACAGCGTGACCCCCATACCATGCGGCATGGCGCCGCCTGACAAGCCGGTGCCGGCACCGCGCGCCACCACTGGCACGTCCAGCGCGTGGCAGGTTCGCAATACGGCCTGCACCTGTTCTTGTGTTTCTGGCAATGCCACAGCCAGCGGGCGCTGCCGGTAAGCGGTCAGCCCATCACATTCATAAGGCGTCGTATCCTCGGTTTGCCAAAGCAGGCAATGGGCTGGCAAACATGCGGCCAGCCCATTGACTACCTGGGCCTGGCGCTCATTCCTCTTTAGCAACGCTTGCTTTTCAGAAGAGATCGGAGCATTCATGGTGGATTTCACGCATTCATTGACAAGGTTGTGCAACTGTAGGGTGAAGCCGATTCGCGCAGTGTGAGGAATTTTTCAAGCTACCGTGAAAACAAAACTGTTGTATCACGAAACACTTTTTTTTAACCACTCCGCAAACGCTGCGCATTCCCATCGGTCCATCATGCCGGTGCGCCAGCACAAGTAGTGCGCATGCGGGCTGGGCACGTTACGCCCAAAGACTTCGTTGGAACCCAGGCGCACCAGGGAGCCGCGTTCCAGCCACGGCGCGCCAAGTTTCAGGCGCACCAAACCGACACCCATGCCGGCAGCAGCGCCATCGCACATCAGTCCAATGTCGTTGAATTGTGAGCCGTCTACCGGTTCCGGCCAATCCAGATTGTTTGCGGCGAACCAGGTGCGCCAGGGTTCCAGCGGGCTACGTAAAAGGTTCTCCCCCTCCAGGTCCTCCGGCACTAAAAAGGGCCCGTGCTCGCGCACATAGGCGGGCGAAGCCAGTGGGGTGACCTCGTCCCTGATCAGGCACACATGCTCCAAATCGGCATAGTGGCCGCTGCCAAAGCGAATAATCAGGTCAGCGTCTTCCGCCACCACGTCCAGCAGCGGAATGGACACCTGCAAGGTCAGCTCAATTTCGGGATAGGCCTCGGTGAATTGTCGTAGCCGAGGAATGAGAATTGAGCGTGAAAACGTGGGAGTTACCGCCAGGCGCAATTTTCGCTTACCTGGTGCGGCGGCCGAGCTGGGAAATTTTTGCAGATTTGCCAAACCTTCGCGCACGTGCGCCAGATACTCAATGCCCTCCACAGTGAGTGAGAAGTCGACGCGCCCGAATAACTTGGTGCCAATGATTTGCTCCAACTGTTTGACACGGTGGCTCACAGCGCTGGGTGTGACACACAGTTCTTCCGAGGTTTGGGTCACACTGCGCAGACGGGCCAGCGCTTCAAAAGTCAACAGGCATTGGATCGGCGGTATGCGGGCGGCAGTCATGCCGACATTGTCACACTTGCGTCGAGAAGAATAAAGTATCAAGAGTGCGCAGCACTCGGTTCACGAGTGTTGGCTAAAATCAAGCTACAAATCCCGTACCACGGAAAACAATTCACCCCGAGACTCCATGCCGCCTAAAGCCACAAGCGCAGGGCGCCGACTTTGGCTCAAACTGCGGCCACTTTGGCCTACCCTTGCGCTCAATGATTTGCTACGCGATGCCACCTATCGGCGGCTGTGGACGTCGATCCTGATCAGTTCCTTCGGTGGACAGATCACGATGCTGGCCTTGCCATTGACTGCAGCGATATTGCTGCATGCCACCCCATCACAGATGGGTATTCTGACAGCGATGGAACTGGCACCATTTGTGTTGCTGTCATTGCCTTCGGGCGTGTGGCTGGATCGCGTGCGCAAGTTGCCGGTCTATGTCATTGGAGAAGGCATCATCGCTGTCGTCCTTTCCAGCGTTCCCTTGTGCTGGTATTTTGGTTGGCTCAGTATGCCGTTCATGTATGGCGTGGCCTTCGCCATTGGCTGTGTGTTTGTCACGGCTGGGACTGCGGCGCAGATTGTATTGACCCAGGTGGTGCCGCGTGAGCGACTGGTGGAGGCGCACGCCAAGAATGCCTTGGCCTCGTCGGGCGCCGAGGTCGCCGGTCCTGGTGTTGCCGGTGCGCTGATCAAACTGGTTGGAGCGCCGCTGGCATTGTTGGCAGATGCCGTGCTGTTGCTGGTCAGCGTGCTGATTCTGCGCGGTTTGCGTGTGGTTGAAAATCGGGTTTCAACGGAGGAAACTCACTTCTGGCGCGACCTGAAGGAAGGTCTTCGTTTTGTCGCCAGTCAGCGTTTGCTGGTATCTTTGGCCGTCGCGGTCGGCTTGTGGCAAATGTGCCACCAGTGCGCCATGGTGGTGCAAATCCTGTTTGTCACCCGAGAGCTCGGGCTCAACGAGCATCAAGTCGGGCTGTGTTACATGGGCCTGGGTCTGGGCGCCATTGTGGCTAGCACCCTGGGTAACCGTATCTCGCGACGCGTTGGTCCTGGCCCCTGCCTCATTCTGGGATTTGCCGTGTGTGGCCTGGGTTGGCTACAGTTGGCGCTGGCACCACTGGGTGCCTGGGGTGTGACCGCGTTTGTCTTCATGTTGTTGTGCTTCAGCGCTGGCGCTGTACTGATATTCATTAATTTTCTTGCTTTGCGCCAGGCGGTCACACCAGAGCCGCTGCTGGGGCGCATGACCAGCACCATGCGCTGGCTGATCCTGCTACCCGCAGGTCCGGGTGCGCTGTTGGGCGGCTACCTGGGCGAGCACTTTGGTTTGCGTTGCGCCTTGGCCCTCGGTGGTGTAGGTTCGCTCGCGCTGGCTGGGTGGGCCTGGCGCCATCCGTTGCTGCGCAATGTGCGCACATTGCCGACGCAGCTTGATACGGCGATCAGTTAAGGGCTGAGCTAAACATCAGCCCCTAAATAGCGGTCTTTCAGATGGCTACGCAAGTGAAGTGGGTTGAGTGCCTCACCGGTGGCGCGTTGCACCAACTCATTGGTATCCCATTGGCTGGCTTGACTCCAGATGTGACTGTTCAGCCAATCAAAGATTGGTGACAGATCACCTTGTGCCACCAAGGTGTCCAGATTGGTATGCAGGCTCCGTATCGATGCAAAATACTGTGCCGCGTACATGGCACCCAGTGTGTAGCTGGGGAAATAACCAAAACTTCCGCCTGGCCAGTGGATGTCCTGCAGGCAGCCGTTCTGATAGTCGTGCCGCGTATCCATGGCAAGGTAGGCCATCATTTTTTGGTCCCATAGTTCTGGGACGTCCGCGGCCTCGATGTCGCCGTTCATCAAGGCACGTTCAATCTCGTAGCGAAGAATGACGTGCGCGGGATACGTTAGTTCGTCTGCGTCGACCCGTATCAAGCCTGGTTTGACACGCGTATAGATGCGTGCCAGGTTGGCCGAATCAAAAGCCTCCTGGTCGCCGAGGTGTTTTTTCACCAAGGGTGAAATCAGCCTCAGAAATGCGGGGCTGCGGCCCAACTGCATCTCGAACGACAGACTTTGACTCTCGTGAATGCCCATGGAGCGGGCTCGTCCCACCGGCAAGTGAACGGTTCTGCGCGGCAGGTTTTGTTCGTAGCGCGCGTGGCCGGTTTCATGAACAATGCCCATCATGCTGCGCATGAAATCGTCCTCGCTGTAGCGCGTGGTAATGCGAACGTCTTCGGCCACCCCACCGCAAAACGGGTGGGTTGAAACATCCAGCCGGCCAGCGGAAAAATCGAAGCCCAAAATGCCCATGATGTCAAGACCCAGCGCACGCTGTCTGTCAATCGGAAACGGCCCCTGTGCCTCAAGAACGGTTTCGTCAGCTTGTTTGTCACGCACCTTGCCGATCAACTCCGGCAGCCAAGTCTTCAGATCACCAAAAAAAATATTAATGTCGGTGCTCAGGGAACCTGGCTCGTACTTGTCCATCAGCGCGTCGTAGGGGCTGAGACCCCTGGCCTGTGACAACGTCTGCGCCTCTTCGCGTGACAATTTGACAACTTCAGTGAAGTTTTCCAGAAAGCCCCGCCAGTCGTTTTCCTTGCGTTGGGTGCGCCAGGCATGTTCACAGCGGGAGCCAGCCAGACTTTTTGCTTCAATCAGGCGCGCCGACAACAAGCTGGCTTGCTCCCAGTCGCGTCGCATCTCACGCAGGTTGGCGCGCTGTGTCACCTCGAGGGGTTCGGTGTTTGCCGTCGACATCAGACCGGGCAGCGACTCGTCAGTCAACGTCTGGTGGATCAATACATCGAGTTCAGCCAGCGCGGCACCGCGGGCATCATTGCCCCTGGCAGGCATCTTGGCGGCCTGATCCCAGCCAGCGATAGCGCCCAGATGTTGGTAACGGTAAAGACGGGTGAAGGTATTTGTCAAAGCGCTATAAGCGGGAAGATTCATGTGCAAGATTTCAGTCAATGTAGTATGAAAAGCGACCGGTGGCGGCATTGTCACACTGCCGACAAAAGCGGGTGCTCGGTACAATCCCGGCCATTCTGAACGAAGGGTAACCATTCATGTCTGATCGCCTTGCGGTGTTGCCGCAATATCTGTTGCCCAAGCGAGCCATGACGGTTTTGGCCGGATGGATTGCAGGAGCCCATGCCGGAAGGTTGACGACATGGCTGATCAAGTGGTTTGTCAGGCGCTATGGCGTCAACATGGCTGAAGCAGCCAATTCCGATCCGCACAGTTATTTCACTTTCAATGAATTTTTTTCACGTGCCCTGAAAGCCGGCGCCAGGCCAGCGACCAGCGCAGATCTGACTTGCCCGGTCGATGGCGCCATCAGTCAGTTTGGAGAGATCTTTGGGGATCAAATTTTTCAGGCCAAAGGGCATCATTTTTCATGTGCCGCGCTGGTGGGTGGTGATGCCGACCTGGCCGCACAATTTGAAGGTGGCAGCTTTGCCACTCTGTATCTTAGCCCGAAGGACTATCACCGGATTCACATGCCGTGCGAAGGTCGACTGCGCCGCATGATTTATGTGCCCGGCGAGCTTTTTTCTGTCAACCCGACGACAGCCCGCGGTGTGCCGGGATTGTTCGCTCGCAATGAACGTGTGGTCTGTGTCTTTGAGTCGGTGCGTGGGCCGTTTGTGATGACCCTGGTGGGTGCCACCATCGTCGGTAGCATGGCGACGGTGTGGCACGGAGTGGTGAACCCGCCGCGCGGCAAAAAAGTGCGCGAGTGGCGTTATGACGATCAGTCGGTTGTGTTGCAGCAAGGCCAGGAAATGGGTCGCTTTTTGCTGGGCTCAACGGTTGTGCTGCTGCTTCCCAAAGGTTTGCTGCGGTTCAACCCGACATGGGCGTCAGGTCGCACGATCCGCTTGGGCGAAGTCATGGCCAATCGGTTTGCATAGTCCTTCCCTGGCTGTCACAATATTCCTATGAACTACGAACATTTGCTGGTTTCATCCAATGGCCCGATTACCACGGTCACTTTGAATCGTCCTGAAAAGCGCAACGCGCTGGCCATGAACGTCATGCTGGAGTTAACGCGGACCCTGCGTGAGGTGGCGCATAGTGAAGCGCTGGGTGTGATTCTGGCGGCCAACGGCCCGGTTTTCAGCGCTGGTCATAACTTTGCCGACATGGCCGGTGCCACGCTTGAACAGGCACGTGAACTTTTCAGTGTTTGCACGCAGATGATGGACGCCATTCAGGCGATGCCGCAACCTGTGATTGCCAAGGTGCACGCGTTGGCCACAGCGGCCGGCTGCCAGTTGGTGGCAAGCTGCGACCTGGCGGTTGCCGCCGACACCGCCTCGTTCGCTATTCCGGGCGGCAAGGCGGGTCTGTTCTGTCATACGCCACTGGTGGCTGTTGCGCGCAGTATCGGTCGCAAGCGGGCGCTGGAAATGGCGCTGACTGGTGATGCCATAGATGCCGCCTGTGCCGCCGAGTGGGGCTTGATAAACAAGTCCGTGCCAGCCAGCCAACTCGATGCGGCAACGCTTGATCTGATCAGCCGAGCGACCCGTGGCAGTGCGTTGTCCAAAGCGATGGGTAAACAGGGCTTTTACCGGCAGGTTGGGATGCCGCAAGATCAGGCCTACCAGTTCGCGGCTGAACTGATGGCATCTGCTGCCATGACACCGGACGCCCAGGAAGGTATCCTGGCCTTTCTGGAGAAACGCCGGGCACAGTACGCGCAACGACAATCAATTACTTGAATATCACTGTCTTGTGGCCGTTGATCAGCACGCGGTGTTCGCTGTGCCATTTCACAGCCCGGGCCAGCACCTGACTTTCGGTATCACGGCCCAGAGTCGCAAGATCTTCCACTGATTTGCTGTGGTCCACGCGCGCCACGTCTTGCTCAATGATGGGGCCTTCGTCCAGTTCGGCGGTCACGTAATGGGCAGTGGCACCAATCAATTTTACGCCACGGTCATGCGCCTGAAGATAGGGCTTGGCACCTTTGAAACTGGGCAGGAAGGAGTGATGGATATTGATGGCGCGTGCGGAAAGCTTGTGGCATAAATCGTCACTCAATACCTGCATGTAGCGCGCCAGCACCACCAGTTCAGCATCTTCCGATTGAATGATTTCGTATTGTTTGGTTTCGACCTGAGCCTTGCTGGCCGCGCTCACTGCAAAGTGATGGAAGGGGACGTTGTAGCTGGCGGCCAGTTGGTAAAACTCGCGGTGGTTGGAAACAATGGCGCGAATATCCAGCGGCAGCAGACCGCTTTTCCAGCGGAAAAGCAAGTCGTTAAGGCAATGTCCTTCTTTACTGACCATGATGACAGTGCGCATCGGCTGCGCTCGCGCGTGCAAGCGCCATTGCATCGCAAAGGGCTGTGCCAATAGGCCGATCTGTTCATTTAAAACTTCCTGCGTCACTGCCGCGCAGGCAAATTGGACACGCATGAAAAACAAGCCGGTATCTATGTCGTTGTACTGGGCCGCTTCCTCGATGTTGCCGCCACGCTCCAGCAAAAATCCCGACACCGCGTGCACCAGTCCCAGACGATCCGGGCAGGACAGTGTCAAGATGTAAGTAGGGTTCATGGGACGTGGATTGTCGCAGGCTAGCGACAATTCCGATACAACGCATGCGTGCTGGTGTCAGGGCATATTTGCGGGTGCTGACGCCGCCGCTTTGCTCCGGCCGGCAGCGAAGTTGGCGCAGTGGTCAACCACTGGTGCTGGCTTGGCCGACCAGAACAGGTCAAATTCCGCAGTATTTTTTGTCGCATCAGAGTCTTCTTCAGCGTGCAACAACACGGCTTTGATTTTAAATTGTTGCGGCAGGTGCTGGGGTATACCCAGCGTGCGATCAGCATGGCCGCTGCCAGTCAACAACAACACAGGCTTTCCAGGCCGGGCGGCCTGCATCAGAGTCTGGGCCATGGCTATATCTCGCGCAATCTGGATCCGCGTCATTGGTGAAATCTGGTTTTCAGGTAACAGCTCGCAGTGGCCCAATCGAACACTTTGTTGCTGGGCCTTGAGAGCCGGACCAGGAAGGAGTGTATCGAGTCGGGAATTTGCCATCGCCTCCCGCTGGCGATCTCGGGGCAAGTTGGCGCCGATGACGGGTACTCCGGCGCGCACCGCCGCCATCACGGCCGGACCGTAGTTGACCCAGGGCCAACCTTCACTATTCCACTGCAACGCGGCTCGGACCTGTTCTTCGCTGGCATTGCTGCCAAGACTTTCAGTTGACTGGCCTTGGCTAGCCATTTCCAGTGCGAGAGCGGTTAAAGCGTGCTGGTCTGCCAGGGCCTGCACCACATCACGATGAATGCGTTGGTGATCTGGCGCATCGTGCTGCTCTCCCAACAGGATTGCGTCGGCTGATAGCAGTTGCTTGATCTCAATCTGGTCGGGATGAGTGGTCCGGGTGACGGCAGTGCAACCGAGCAAGCAAGCTGTCGCCGCTAGGGCCCAGAGTGATCTGGCGATCATCGATAATCCCATTTTTTTTGCCGAGAGTTAGGTGCTGGATGCACCTTGCAAGCGTTTTCAGTGAACAACAATCGGGTTTTGCGCCAATTCGGCGTATCGCTCCAGCGTGTCTTCAACTTCTTCTTGCGTTGGGGTATTTTGCTGCCATGCTGAAATGTGCAATTGAAACAGCTCCGCCCACGAGCCGTCCAGATAAACTTCCTTATTGGCGCGTTTGTCAACAATCTCAAAGCCATGCCGAGCCAGTGTCGGGACCGGACGCGCCGGTTTTGCGGGATGGTCCTCCAGCAAGGACACCGCATCGCCAGCTACCACATTGGCCAACATGTGTGTTACTGAATAGGTATCCGAGTCGTAAAGCGTGTGCATGATGAATTATCTCTCAATAGTCTCTGGCTTGCAGTTGGCATCGTGCTGATCAATTTCAAGAGCAGACCTATTTGACGATCTGGGGTTCCGTGGCCAGCCATTTCTGATCGACATAATCGCCATTTTGCTCGGTGATCCTTATCCGCGCTGGCAGATAGCCCAGTGCCGGTGCCAACCACAGTTCCACTTTCTGATCGAACTCCTCGCGCGGGTTACGCACAAGCTTTATAGTGATTTGATCGCCACCGGGCAACCTGAGTGACTCCTCACTTCTAACAGTAAATAGCCAGACAGCAGCGTCGCGCGGACCAATCGTCTGAGTGGCAATAACGGTGTCAGTTGGAAAGCGGCTCGGGGCTCCGGCAATCATGCCGGCCAGCTGCACCAGAATGCTCAGGCGGTCCTGGGCTCCGTTGAGCAGGGTAACGTCCGGCGTATTTGCGCTAAACGTGACCTTGCCCTTGTCGCGGTTAAAGTGGGCCGCGACTTCGCTTCGGTACTTGTCGGAAAACCGCGTCGGGGCCAAGCCCTCCGAGGTGATTTGTCCGTGACTGGTTTGAACGCGGGACAGTCCGAAAGCACTGAGTTCCAGTCGGGCGTCGTAACTCTCAGCGCTTTTTTGCCACCGCAGTTCGGCGTTGAGTCGGTACGGGAATTTGTTGGTTTCCACCTGGTATTTGATACGCACGGAGTCTGGCAACGTGGCGGCGCCAACCGCGACGCCCAGATCAAGCAGCGGACGAGTTTCGTTGGTGGGTGGCTCCGCGCTGGCCGCTAGCTGATCCGGCCTCGCCTCGTCTGAAGTCACAATCTGGCCCAAGGCGGGCGAAGCCGGGTTGCTGTTGTCAATGCGGTTGTGTGCGTCAATTGGCAATAAGCTTTCTGTGTTCACAGGGTGCGGTGACTTTTTCGTGCGCACGGCTGCTCGGAATGGCCGCACCGAAAGTTGCGGCGATGTTGCAGCAGCGACCGGGCCAATTTCAATCGAGCGCGTAGTGAACGCTGTGGATGGCTCGGGCGGGCTCAGGAGCAGGTGCAAGGGGGTTCCACGCAGCACCCAAATGTGCACCAGCAGTACGGTTGCGGTCAGGGCCAGCAGTACTTTAAATTCAACGCTGCGCGCAGGATCATCAGTGTTCAAATTGAATGCTCACAGACGCTTTTTTTAATGTCAACTAAAATTTTCCGGTTTCTGCCTGCTTGGGCAGTCCGTCGGCTCATTGACTAATTCTGCCACTTCCCAACTATTGCCATGAAACTCGCGACTTACAAAGACGGCTCGCGTGACGGCCAATTGGTCGTCGTCTCCCGCGACCTGACCAGCGCGCATTATGCGACCGGGATTGCGAACAAATTGCAGCAGGTGTTGGACGACTGGAATTTTCTGTCGCCGCAGTTGCAGGATTTGTACGACACGTTGAACCGAGCCGACGCCCATACTGCTGGCGCCAGCAAGGAGCGTCACGCTTTCCCTTTCGACCCGCAACAGTGCATGGCCCCGCTACCCCGTGCCTACCAGCGGGTTGACGGTTCGGCCTACATGAATCATGTGGAGTTGCTGCGCAAGAGCGTTGACCGGGAACTGTCTAAGCACTCTGCCTGCGAGCCGCTGTTGTGCCAACGTGGCAGCGACGACCTGCTGGGCGCATATGACGATGTGGTGGTTGCAAGTGAGTCTTTGGGCATTGACTTTGTAGCCGAGCTGGCGGTTATCACCGGTGACGTGCGCCTGAACGCCACCCCGGCGCAAGCGCTCGATGGCATTCGCCTGTTGATGCTGGCCAATGATATCGAGCTGCGCCATCTGGCCAGCATGGAAATGACTGCCGAAGACGGGTCCTTGCTGAGCCACAAAGCGACATCCTTCAGTCCGGTCGCGGTCACGCTGGATGAACTGGGTGAGGCCTGGGACAAGGGTCGTTTGCATCTCATTTTGCAGAGTAGCTGGAATGGTCGCAGGGTCGGCATGTGCGATGCTGGCGCGCAGATGAATTTTCACTTTGGCCAGCTGATTGCGCAGCTCTGCCAGAACCGCAAGGTGCGTGCTGGAACCATCATCAGTTCAGGTGCGGTCAGCAACAAAGACGGGAACCAAGGCTACAATTGTATCGCCGAGAAACGTGCCGTCGAGACCCGTGACGATGGTCATCCTGCCACCGAATTCATGAAATATGGCGACATCATCCGCATCGAAATGAAGGGTCTCGATGGCTTGAGCCTGTTCGGCGCCATTGAACAGCAAATCGTACCGATAGAGAACGCCAGAGCTGAGTGACGCCAATGCTTAAGCGCCAGCCAACTGGCCGGCAAAAGTTTTGACACCGCGCAACATCATTTCAATCGAAACGGCTACCAGCACCAGACCCATCAGTCGCTCCAGTGCGACCACGAAGCGGTCGCCTGCCACGCGCTGAATTCGCTCAGCCAGCACCAGCACGCAGGCACTCACGGCCATGGTGACGCACAGTGCGGCAATCCACTCCATGCGGCGCTCTGGCGCCTGTGAGACCAGCAGTAGCACGGTGGCCAGCGCGGAGGGTCCGGCGATAGCCGGAATAGCCAATGGAACAATCAGCGGTTCGCCCAGCACTTCAGGTGTTTCAGTATTTGGCGGCGGGAAAATCATGCGCAGCGCGATCAAAAACAAAATCACGCCACCGCCAATCTGTAGCGACAGCTCGCTCAAATTCATTACTCGCAAGAATCCGTCGCCAACGAACATAAATGTAAGGAGCAGAACAAAGGCAATTAAAACCTCCCGCAAAATCACCCATGGTCGGCGCTCCCTTGCCACATGTTTGAGCGCATTGGCGAAGATCGGAATATTGCCGATCGGGTCGGTGATCAAAATCAGCAGGATGGTGGCCGAAACAAAGGTGTAATTCATGCCAGCAGGATAGCAGGCCTGTTGCGCTGCTAAATTTCCCATGTGGTTGATGAAAGTCGGGCGGAATTCATTCAAAACGCACTGCTGCGGGCGGCTCATAATCCAACTCATGCAATTGTTGCCGAACGTTGGCCACCATTCTCATATTTTTATTGCTGTATAAAGTCACTAGTGTCCGGTGAACGCCGCCCGGTTTGGACAAGAAGCCAATAGCCACGCGGGTTAGCGGCCCATTTTATTTGGTGCCGATTTGAATTTCGGAGCCGCTTTTGTGAGTAGTTTCCCCAGATTGACTTTTTTGGGGA
>JANXLW010000113.1 GCA_025354965.1 Betaproteobacteria bacterium | reverse complement strand
GAAGCAAAGTCTCCAGGTCATCCTGGCCAAATTCGACTACTACCCTGCGATTGTTCATTCGGATACCCCTCGAAACTGCAATGTTCAGGGTAAGATCAGGACAACTGACAATAGTTCAATATATATGCAACACTACACTAGACTTGGCGCGGCTACAGGCAATGTGGTCCGGCAACGTTTTTGCGGGCAAGGTGCCCGTTATCACCAGGTCGGTCGGCGAAGTTGCCACCGCTGTCGGGGGCGTCAGGCGGGTGATTGGATCGATGCCCTTGAGGCTACGTTGATACTTCATCATCAGGATAGAAGGCGCCTCGAACAGCATTGTGTAGCCATCGGGCGCCGATCTCGATCACGGACTGCAACTTGACGCGTATGTGTTCGTGGGACAAATCCGTCCGCAGGGTCCCCTGAGGCACCCACAGGCCAGCAAAACACCCTCGAATCCGCGAAAGCGGCTTCCGAAATCGCTGATCGACGCACCACGTGAAAAGGCGATCCTCGCCGAAAGAGATGGCTCGCCTTGAAGGGGAGTAGTTCCGCATCCTGCTAAGACGATCAATCCTCGCGTGAAGGCTTCATACCGGTTCGTGCGGCACAGTGCTTTCCAACGCCTAATGTGTCACGCAGTGTGTTGCCCGGGTACTCGCTTCTGAAAAGGCCGCGCCGCTGAAGCTCGGGCACGAGCAGACGGGCGACGTCTTCGTAGGTGCCCGGGACTTCCGTCGCCGAGATTACAAATCCATCGCATGCCTGCTTGAAGTATTCCTCCATCTCATCTGCCACCTGGCTGGCGGTGCCTACAAAAGTGGTGCTCTCTGCCAGCGTGCCACGACCGGATGCCTCAACGAAATCCCGAACCGAAGGGTTTTTCTTTCCGCTCTTTGCGATCACCTTGTCCCGCAAGCTATGCCATGAAACGGAGGCAAGGTCGGCATCGCTGAACGGTTCATCATAGGGACGCTTGGAGAAGTCGACATTGAGTACCTCGCAAAGCAGCGCAAGCGCGTCAATAGGCTTCGCGAGCGACGCAGTGAGATCATGTTGCTCCTTAGCTTGAGAGGCTGTTTCGGCCACGATAATCTTGACCGCGGGAGCGATCTTCACCGACTCTGGATTGCGCCCCGCATTCTCGATGGCGGTTTTCAAGGCGCTATATTGTTTGCGCCCCGCGTCAAGGGAGGAGTACGAGGCAAAGACGAGTTCCGCCCATCGCGCTGCGAATGCAATCCCGCGGCCACTTTGGCCTGCCTGGAGCAAAACAGGCTGGCCCTGCGCGGAGCGCGGCACAGGCAGGGGGCCTTTTGAGCGGAAGTAGGCACCCTTGTGGTCCAGGCGATGAACTTTGTTTGGATCGGCAAAACGATCTCCTACCTTGTCAAGGATTAGGGCGTCATCTTCCCAAGAGGCCCAATGGCCCGTGACAACCTCCAGAAATTCGTCGGCGCGGTTGTACCGTAAGTCATGCTCGAGGTGTTCGTCATAGCCAAAATTTGCCGCCTCGGAGTCGTTCAGCGACGTGACAACGTTCCAAGCAACGCGTCCCGCGGTCATCAGATCCAGCGTCGCAAACAAGCGGGCAACGTGGAACGGCTCATAGTAAGTCGTAGAGTATGTCGCACCAAGGCCGAGCTTGGACGTGACAGCTGCCATGGTCATTAACACGGTCGTTGGATCGAGCTTTACGGCTCGCACGCCGTGGGCAACTGTCTCGCGGTGATCGTCGCCGTAGATGTCGGGCATTGCCAAGCGGTCGTCGAAGAACGCCATGTCGAACTTGGCGTCCTCCAGTGTCCTGGCGATTCGCTGGTAGTAGGCAGGTGTCATGAAGTCGCTCATGCTCGCTGGATGGCGCCATGAGCCAACGTAGTTGGAGCAATTTTGGGCCTGCATGAATGCAATCAAACTCATCTGTCGCTGCGATTTGGGCACAGGAATCCTTTGAAGTTGTGGGAGATGGGCCGACGGTAGGGCCGTCAATCCAGTTGCGCGCCTGACGCCTTCACTGCGGGGCCCCAGCGCTTGAGTTCTTGACTAATCAGTTGATTGAAGCTGGCGGCTGTCCCACCGTTGACGACCGCGCCGACACTTTCATAGTGCTTCTGCACTTGAGGGTTCTTCAGCGAGCGGTTCACAGCGGCGTTCAATTGCTCGACCACTGCGGGCGGCATTCCAGCTGGGCCAACCAAGCCGGCCCATGTCAGGGCCTGGTAATTCGGAACGCCTTGCTCGGCGACAGTAGGAACCTTTGGGAAACGCGAGGTGCGCTCGCCACTGCTCGCTGCCAGCGCCTTGACTTTGCCTGCGCTGAGCATCGGCGCAATGGAGCTCGCCGCATCAAATCCGACTTGCACGCGCCCGCCAATGAGGTCGGTGATGAGCCCGCTCGACCCTTTGTATGGGATATGCGCAGCATTGAGTCCGGTCTCGCTCTTTAGCATTTCCATCGCAATGTGGCCGGTGGTGCCGCTGCCGCTTGAACCGTACGACACCTTACCTGGGTTCGCCTTCGTATAGTCAATGAACTCGTGAAGGGTGTTGAACGGCGATTCGGTCGCTGTCACCAGAAACATGGGACTGGTGTTGATGAGAACGATCGGCGTGAAGTCCTTGGATGAATCGTAAGGGATTTTGTGAAACAGAAAAGGATTGATAGCCAGCGGTGCTGTAGAAGTGAGAAGCAACGTGTATCCGTCCGGCGCGGACTTTTTGACGAATTCGTGCGCGATGATCCCAGAGGCGCCCGGCTTGTTGTCAACGATCACCGGTTGCCCCAGCTCCTCGCTGAGCTTCGCCGAAACGATCCGCGCACCCACGTCAGAGGACTGCCCGGCGGGAAAGCCAACAATGAGGCGAATAGGGCGGCTGGGAAACCGTTCTTGGGAGTAACCAACCTGAGCCAGGGTGGTCAGAATTGCAGCACCCGCCAAAATTTTTGAGAGTTGTCTCCTGTGCATGTTTCCTCCAAGCGCGTATGTGAATTGACAAATGGGAATGTCTGAATCTGGCCCGCAGTAAGTCCTAACGACAAGCCTCAGACGACGCAGAGCGCCATAATTTCGTCAAGCGAAGACGCAGTTTCCAGGTTCAGCACCTTGGCGATCAGTTCCTCGGCAGCGCGGGGTGTGATGGCGCGCGTCGCGTTGGTCATGAACTTCGCCTTGAGCGCAGCGCTCGAAAGTGGCACGTCGGCCGTACCAAGGCTCGCCGGCTTGCGGCAACGCACAACGCAGCCATCTTTCAGATGAACAATGACCTCTCCTGGAAAGTGCAGCGGGAAATCGCTGGCTGGATCGTCAATGCAGAACGTTTTCTCGGCGATTTCAAGAACGTCCGGTGAGTCGAGCGGTTCATCATGGAACGCTGCAATGTCCACCCGCCCTCTGACCAATGCGAGGGCAACCACATACTGAACACTGAACAGTGCGCGATAGGGGATGGAGGGCTTGATGCATGCGTCACGCGGCAGCGCCACCATCTTGTGCAAATCGGCCGTCAACGGGCACTCGATGCGCTCGATCTCGTTCAGTTCAAATTGGCCGCGAAGCGCTAGTGCCGCGTCCACAAATGCATGAATAAAGTGACAGCACGGATACGGCTTGAGCGCGATGCCCAGCGTTTGCCAGTTTTGTTGCGGCTCGCCCAGGCCAAAACTAGGCAGCTTGTCGCCTTCAGGAATGCGCTGGATGTGCGTGAAGTAGAAGCCACCCTTGGCCGCCTCGAAGACGGTGTTCGGTCCAAGGAAGCCGGCACGGCCAAGGGCCACTGCCGCGAGTGCGCTGTGCGCAGACCAGCCAGGGTGCAAGCGCTTTAGCCACGAGATGCCACCGATCAGGATGCCTGAGGCCTGGCTGCCGCAAAGGCCCAGTGACGAAACCAATGACTTGTGGTCGACCTTGTAGAGACGTCCTGCCGCTGCCGCCGCTGCAAACGTGCCGCACAGAGCGGTCGGATGGAAGCCGCGGTTGTGAAAGTCCGGCGCGCCGACTGTCGCAAGCCGGCAACCTATCTCCAGTGCTGCGATGAAAGCGAGAAGGACCTCTTCGCCAGTCGATTTGTTGGCTTGCCCTGCTGCGACCGAAGCTGCCATAGCCTGAGCACTTGCATGGTAGATGGCGCCGATATGGGTGTCGTCGAAGTCCAGCGCATGGGCGAGTACGCCGTTGACCAATGCGGCAGATGCGGCCGGCAGCCGCACGCCACTGCCGATGGCCATTGCGTCATCGCCGCTCCCCAGCTCCCGAGCGCCCTGCAGCACGGACTGGCCGATATCGAATTGGGAAGACGCCAGGGCGATGCCGATGACATCGAGAAAGTGCTCTTTGGCCAGCGTCATGACATCGGCCGGGACGTCATCAAGTTTCAGGTTCAGCGCAAACTGCGCGATTTTTTCAGATTCGGTTTGCGCGAGCGCATTGATTTGGGTTTGACTGGTTGCGTTCATGGTTTTTTAAACTCGGCGTAGAAGGGTTGATTGGGGTAGAAACGGTCTTACTCGACCTTGAGACCGGCATCCTGGCCGGCGCGCGTCCAGTAGTCGTAGTCGCGAACCATCTGCTTGTTGAAGTCCGCCGTTGAGTTGCCCACGCCAACGGCATCGACGGTGGCGAGTACCGCCTGCATTCCAGGTTCGTGCAGTACGCCGGCAACCTCTTTTTGCAAGCGTTCGAGCGCGACAGCGGGGGTGCCTTTCGGCGCCAACAGCATGAACGTCGTAGTGGCCTGATCGAAGCCCCTGATTCCGGACTCGACGAAGGTCCGAACCTCCGGCAGACCGGGCGCGCGCTTCGCTCCCGTTACCGCCAGAGCCTTGAGGCGACCTCCAGCGATCAGTTGCCGCGCCGTCGCGACGCTCACGAAGCCAGTAGAAACGGTGCCCCCGGCGATGGCGGCGACCACTTCGGCTCCTCCCTTGTAGGCAATATGAACCGCCTCGACACCCTGCGACTTCATGAGCTTTGCGCCGGACAGCCGCGAGGAGCTTTCAGAGCTGCCATACGTCCAGATGCGCCCGTCATTCTGCCGCATCAAAGCAACCAGTTCAGGAACCGTGTTTGCAGAGAAGTCGGCCTTGACCACCATCACAGAGGGTGAGACAGCGACCGTCGTGACGCCGGTGAAATCATTCAAGGCGTGGTATGGCATCTTGGGTGTCACGAGCGGGTTGATGTAGTGCGAGCCGACGACCCACAGGTAGGTGTAGCCGTCGGCCGGCGACTTTGCGACGTAGTCGGTGCCGATGATGCCGTTGGCACCGACCTTGTTTTCGACCACGATCGGCTGACCGAGGCGCGGGCGCAGTCGCTCGGCCAGTTGTCTTGCGAGCGTATCGCTGCCCCCGCCAGGCGCATAGGGCACGATGAGGCGGATCGGCTTGTCGGGAAATTCGGCCGTCGCGGAAATTGGCAAAATGCTGCCCCCCGTTAGCGCTAGGGCGGCAAAAATGCAGCGAACGCGCGTCGCATTCATGTCATCTGGATCCCATTGGAATTTCGATCGTCATGAGGGGCGCATGCTGCTGCGCGCCGAAGGTGTCGCGTTCGTTGATGCTGCCCTGTGCCCAGTTGCGCTTCAGCGTGAACTTGAAGGCCTGAGCGGGCTTGAAGAACAGCAACGCGACGATGTCTTCTCTTTTAACTCCATACAGGTGGCAAATCAGCTCGTGATTCAGCACGCCGCTTGCCTCGACGAGCCGGTAGGTCGAAGCATCCTTGAACATCACATCGAAGGTGATTTCGAACGGGCCGGAATTCTTGCTGCGGATGACCTGAGCTAGGTCTTTCAGTTGCGTCATGCCACTTCCTCGATGCGGTAGGGAAAGAGTTCAAGCGGCGATTCGACTTCCATCAGGTGGTAGAGCGAAAAGCGGCACACGGGTCCGATCGGGTTTTCCATCGGATTGAGCGGCAGGGCGAAATTTCCCGCAGTCGCCATCTGGCCGGGGTACGGCATGTGCAGCACGCCGATGCGCGCGTTGCTGCAGATCGCGGTGGCCAGATCCTGCGTCGGCGCGGTGACCTCGCCCAGGATACCGATTTCAAGCGGCACAAAATCTTTCTCCGGCTCCAGGGCGCCCATCACGCCGTTCTTGCCGTAGACGTGAAAGTTGATCTGCGCTTCGCCCGAACGCAACTCGGGATAAACGCCGTTCAGACGTTTCTTCAATGCTTCAAGAAAAGTGTCGATCTGGCCGATCAGGATCGGGTCACGGACGCCGCCCATGAAGATGGTGCGTTGTCCGGCGATCGCGGCGCCTTCGAGCTTGACCAGGTATTTGGGTGTCGGGCGAAACACGCTGCCGCTGACGCGCACGGTTCGGTCGTTCAGCTGCACGTATTGCGCGCCGTTCAGATCCAGCACACCACCAGGACCGGACAGCAGGTCTGGTCGCGTCTTCTCGTACAGCGTATGCGCGGCAACGGACAAGGGCGTGCAGCGCTCGGTCGGGCTCATGGGCTCGAGGTCAAAACTGTCCTGGCGGATCGTGGCCAGAATCACCTTGCCCTTGGGTTCTGCGCAATTGGCGCCGCACTCCATGATCTTGCCCATGTGCCAAAAAATGCCCGGGTCTTCGATGCCGTGAAACATGCAGAAAGCGGCGTAGGGCGCTGGGTCGTAAGCGCGACCTGCGACGACCACGTTTACGTCGGGATGCTCTCGCAAAACCGCCAGAATCGGTTCGACGCCCATCTGCGCGACGATGTGTTCCGACACCTCGATGTCGTGTTTGGTGGCGGGCGGTGCGGAGGCGCAGGATGTGACGCGACCGGCTTCAAAGCGGTCACAGACCAATTCGGGCTTGACGTCGGCATAGATGCCCGCGACCTTGAGCTTGTAGCCCTTGTCCTTCGCGATGCGACGAATGATCTCGATCGTCTCGTCGACGTGCTTTGCGATGCCCGGTCCTCCCGCAGAACCCAGCAGGAGAGGGATCTTGTTTTTGTCGCAGCCGGCAAGGATCAAGCGGAGGTCGCGCTCGAGCGCACTTTCAGCAACGATCATCTTGCCGAGGCCCAGCAGATAGGGGCCAGGGTCGGTCGATCCCGCATCCACCACCACAGCGTCAGC
The DNA here is from genome assembly GCA_025354965.1 of Betaproteobacteria bacterium. GTDB lineage: Bacteria > Pseudomonadota > Gammaproteobacteria > Burkholderiales > Burkholderiaceae_C > Rhodoferax. Next base: position 6,903 of record JANXLW010000113.1, on the reverse strand, counting down.
GCCTGCGTCGATGCCGCGCCAGAACTCGGCTTCGGGGATCCCATAGCCGAGCATGCCCACAGGCGTGAGGATCTTGATTTCAGTCTTCTTGGTCATGCTGCTTTTTCCTTCTGTGCCGTCAGTGCGTCCTGTGCGCGACGCCAGTCACGAGGTTGAGGGCGCTTCAGTCCCAGGTTTTCGCGCAAGGTGTCGCCGCTGTACTCCTTGCGGAACAGGTTGCGGCGCTGCAATTCCGGCACGACGAGGCGAACGAAATCCTCGTAGCTCCCCGGCGTGTGCAAGGCCTGGATCACGAAGCCGTCGCAAGCACCGTTGAACCACTCTTCCATTTGGTCGGCCACCTGCGTGGGCGTGCCGACGAAGTTCGGACCTTCCGCGACGGTGCCGCGGCCCGAGGCTTCTACGAAATCCCTAACGGAAGGGTTCTTCTTGCCACTCTTAGCGATCACCTTGTCACGCAAGCCGTGCCAAGAGAGCGAAGCCAGCTCTTCATCGGAAAACGGCTTTTCGTAGGGACGGGAGGCAAAGTCGACGTTGAGGACTTCGCACAGCAGCGCGAGCCCATCGAAGGGGCGTGCCGTCGACGTAGCCAACGCCAACTTGTCCTGGGCATGGGCCTCGGACTCGCCGACTACAAACTTGACCGCTGGTGCCACCTTGACCTGCGCCGGATCGCGACCCGCTTCGGCAATCGCGTTTTTGAAATACGCGTATTGCTTTTTGCCCACCTCGAGGTTGGGATAAGCTGCAAAGACAAGCTCGGCCCAGCGTGCGGCGAACGCCATGCCGCGGCCGCTCGAGCCAGCCTGAAGAATTACGGGATTGCCTTGGCGGGAACGCGGCACAGGAAGGGGCCCCTTCGACTTGAAAAACTTGCCTGCATGATCGAGACGATGCACCTTGTCCGGATCGGCGAAGCGATCATTCGCCTTGTCCAGGATCAATGCGTCGTCCTCCCAGCTGTCCCAGTGGCCTTGCACGACTTCCATGAATTCATCGGCGCGGTCGTAGCGCAGGTCATGCTCCAGATGCTCGTCGCGGCCGAAGTTCGCTGCTTCTGAATCGTTGAGTGATGTCACCACGTTCCACGCCACGCGCCCCTTGGTCATCAAATCCAGGGTTGCGAACAGGCGCGCCACGTGAAAGGGTTCGTAGTAAGTGGTGGAGTAGGTGGCGCCCAGTCCGAGCTTGCTCGTTGCAGCGGCCATAGCCATCAGAATCGTGGACGGATCCATCTTCACGCAGCGAACGCCATGGGCGACCGTCTCGCGGTGATCGTCGCCGTAGATGTCGGGCATTGCCAGACGGTCGTCGAAGAAGGCCATGTCGAACTTGCCGTCCTCCAACGTACGGGCGATGCGCTGGTAGTACTCTGGCGTCATGAAGTCGCTCATGCTGGCGGGATGGCGCCATGAGCCGACGTAATTGGTGCAGTTCTGCGCCTGCATGAAGGCAATCAGGCTCATCTGCCGCGTGGGCGGGTTGTTTTTCATGGATTGTGTCCTTGTCGGGCGGAAGTGTGTATTTTCAATCGACGCGCGCGCCCGAGGCGCCTACGGCCTTACCCCAACGCGCGTGCTCCTGTGCGAGATAGCTTTGAAGTTGCGAGGGTGGTCCACCGAGCGCGTAGCTACCAGTCGAAATGAACAGGTCGAGTATTGCGGGGTCTTTGAGGGCAGCGTTCACCGCAACGTTCAGGCGCTGGACGATGAGCGCGGGCGTGCCCTTGGGCGCTAGGATCGCGGACCATGGCATCGCCTCGAAGCCGCTCAGACCTTGCTCGGCCAACGTGGGCAACTCCGGCGCCGCTTCGAAGCGCTTGAGTGTGGCGACGCCCAGCAGCTTGATGCGCCCGCCCTTGGCCATCACCAGCACGGCACCTGCCGTATCGAAGGCGACGCTGATCTGACCGCTGATCACGTCGGTGACCATGGGTGGCGAGCCCTTGTAAGGCACATGCAATAGGTCGATGCCGGCTTCCATCTTGAGCATCTCCATCGCGATGTGGCCGGTGGTGCCGTTGCCGCTGGAGCCGTAGCTCACCTTGCCGGGGCGCGATTTGGCCATAGCGATCAGCTGGCTCAGATCCTTGATTGGTGAATCCACGGACGTGAACAGCACCAGCGGCGACGCCGAGACAGACGCCACAGGCTCAAAGTCCTTGATTGGGTCGTAGGGCAGGTTTTTGTAGAGCCAAGGATTGATCGTGAGCGTGCCGGTCGAACCCATCAGCAGTGTGTAGCCGTCGGCTGGCGCGTTCTTGACCGCCCCGTGGGAGATGATGCCGGCAGCGCCTGGCCGGTTGTCGACGAACACGCTCTGACCTAGCGTCTGCGACATGCTTTGCGCGATGCGCCGGGCGCTCGTGTCGGTGCTCTGGCCGGCTGGAAACCCGACAATGAGCCGGATCGGGCGGTCTGGATAGCCAGCAGCGATGACGGGCTGCCACACCGCGGCCAGCGATGTCGTCGCCAGCGCCGACAGGCAGAAGTTTCTACGATTGTGCATGATGTTGTCTCAGGGTTTGTCTATCCCCGCCCCTTGGCGCATTTCTGTGCGGGCCTCGTCGGCCTTAGGGACGTATCTACATTGTTCTGCGCAAGCTCTGCACAAACAAATCGAGAAGCGCGATATACTTATAAATTTCCTCGATAAATACTTGCGATGCCTCGTTCGCCCACCTCGTCGGAAACTCGCAATGAACTGCCGCAGATTCTCGTGACGGCAGGACTCGAATTGATTGAGTTGCAGACATTCATCGTGGTGGCCAAGGCCCGCAGCTTCAGCGCCGCCGCCCAGCAACTGCATGTCACGCAACCGACCATCACTGGCCGGATCCATCGGCTGGAAGCCTCATTGGGGGCGCAGTTGTTGCGCCGCACGACGCGCAAGGTAGAGACGACTGAGGAGGGCGAGAGCCTCCTGGGCGAAGCAGTGAAAACGCTCGAGGGCCTATCCGGGTTGGTCGAAGGGTTTCGCAAGAATGCACGCAAGCGCCGCCAGCGGGTAGTGGTGGCCGCGACGCCGACAATCGCCGCGCTGCGATTGCCGCCGATCATCCAGGCCTATGCTGAGCGCTACCCTGACGTCGAGGTAGAGCTGCTCGACCTTCAACACATGAATGTGCTTGCGGCCATTGACGATGGACGGGCTGATCTGGCGGTGTTGGCGTACGAGGGTACCGACAGCCGGTACCGCTTTACTCCGCTTTGGCGTGACGACATGGTTCTTGTCGCGCCAAAGGGCCATGCATTGGCCCGGCGCAAGAGTGTCAACGCCAAGGATATGGCCTCCATTGCGCTCATGGTCGTCGACCAGCACCAAGGCCTGCGGGCGCGCATCGACGACGCGTTGCAGGCGCAGGGCCTCGCGCTGCCCGCGTCCAAAGTCGTTGGCAACCTCAATACCCTGCTGGGCATGCTTGATGCGGGCATGGGCGTGACGCTGTTGCCGCGATCCGTGTCCTCGCGAGGCAGCGTGGCGAAGCATGCGCGCATCGAAATCGAAGGCGTCGACATGACGCGCATCTTTGGCATCGCGACGGCGCGCAGCGCCAAGCCTAGCGCGTCGGTACAGAGTTTCATCCGTTTCGTGCGTCAGTCAAACCTGCATCCGTAGGCTTGATTCATCACGTCAAATTATTAATTCATAGCGATACATGAATTGTTGAAGGTGCGTCCGCTCCTTAGACTCCCTGCATCGACAAGCAGATGGAGACAACTCATGGAAGCGATCGCAGCGTTCGAAGCCCGCCAATTGCGCGACGTGCTTGGCACATTCGTCACGGGTGTCACCGTGATCACCACGCGAGATAGCAGCGGGGTTGCGCACGGCGTCACCGCTAACTCGTTCAGTTCCGTTTCCCTTGACCCACCGCTTGTCCTGTGGAGTCAGTCTCTGTCTTCGCGCAGCTATGGCGCGTTCCATGACAGTGAACATTTCGCGGTTCACATCCTGGCGGACGACCAGATTGAGGTATCGAACCATTTTGCGAAGTCGCGCGACAACAAGTTCAGCGGAGTGCCGCACGGACGTGGCATCGGCGACGTACCGCTTCTGGAGGGTGCGGCGGCTCATCTGGAGTGCGTGAAAGTCGCAGAATATCCGGGTGGCGATCACGTCGTCTACGTAGGCCGCGTGGAACGCATCGCGCAGTCTGGACGACGCGCCCTGGCATTTGGGGGCGGCAAGTACATGGTGGCCTACTCGCACGATCTGGGGCCCACCGCGTTGCGACTTGGGACTTCGAAGCCGACCGACCTGCGGGCCATCCAGCTAGCGACCAACGCATTGCCGGTCATTTCGACGCAGCTCGGAGAACACACGCTGTGTCTGGCCGTATGGGGCAATCATGGGCCGACCGCAGTGCATTGGGAGCCATCGAAGCAACCTGTGAGCGACCAACTCAGACCCGGGCTCGTGATGAGCATTACCCGTTCCGCCACTGGACGCGCGTTCGCAGCCTTCCTGCCCGATGAGATGACGAAGCACCTTATTGATGAAGACCTCCAGGTGTCGACCGCCACGCTTGGCAGTATCGCAGGGCGCCGCGCCGAATTCGATGCCTCCATGGTCGAGACGCGCAGCCACGGATTGGCACGCGCCATCGGGTCGACACCTTCAGCAATCCACCAGATCGCCGTCAATGCGTTCAGCGCGCCGATCAAGGATGCCGAGGGGCAGATGGTCATGGCGCTGTCGGTGACCTCGGACGCCGCCCGATTGGGATCGGATTGGGACGCAGCCGTGCCGCGCGCTCTGGCGCTCGCGGCCGCCGAAATTTCAGCGCAGATTTCCTGTGCATAACCCCTTTCGGAGGTTGGGTGAAAGCAAATCAACTTCCACAGCGTTCGCAGAAAACGTGGCACTGGACTATTTTTTTGATGAAGTGGAGATGGCGATCGCCGCTGCCGATCGCGGCGATTTTGTGCTCCTCGTGGACGATGAACACAGGAAAAACGAAGGCGACCGCATCATTGCCACTGATGCTGTGACGCCTGTGCACTTGGCATTTATGGTGCGTACGCTACGCTCGTTGGCTGACCCCGGTTCGGTTGCTTCAGACTTCGTTCGTCCCGGCCACATTTTCCCGCTGCGGGGCGAGGCAGGCCGCGTGCTTGAGCGGCCTGCACATACGGAGGTCGCACACGATCCAATAAAGCTCGGGGGTCGCTCGCCGGGTGGGGTGGGTAGCGAGCTCGTCTACGACGACGGCACGCCGACTGGAAACCTTCCGTTTTTGCCGCACTGCACGGCTTGACGACGATCTCGATCCGGCAACTGATTGAACATCGCATGCACCGCGAGCTCGATGATGCATAGCAGAACAAGAGCGGCGCGGGGACGCGCTCTTGAACTAGCGACTTGTCGGGGTCCCCCGTCAACGCTCACCTGCGCCAAGGGCCTCCCGGCTGCGAGGTGCATTGCAGCCCCTGCGGAGGCTTCTGACCGCTTCGATGTGCCCTTGCCAGCTGGCGGCTTCAAACAGGCCGGTACGGGCGCAACAGAGCGGCCGTTGCTCGACACTTTTTTGGTTCCGTGAACTGCAAACTAGGAGAAAACTACGATGAATTTAAACATGACCCACAGGCGCGACCTGGCCAAAGTACTGGTCGCGGGCTCTGCTGTCCTTGCCGCTCCAGGAATGTCCCAGCCTGCCGCGATTGGCGGCCGCACCTATGTCTTGGTGCATGGTGCGTTTCACGGAGGCTGGTGTTGGACGCGAGTGGCGCATCGCCTGCGCGAGGCCGGGCACGCGGTCTATACGCCCACGCAGACCGGCTTGGGCGAGCGGCGTCACCTTCTGAGCAAACAAATCACCATGGATGTCTTCGTCGAGGACATCGTGAATATGATCGAGGCCGAGGAGCTGAATGACGTCTATCTCGTCGGACACAGCTTCGGTGGCGGCGCAGTTTCGGGCGTTGCTGATCGAATGCCGGCTCGGCTCAAGCGGCTTGTCTACCTCGACGCTGGCATCCCAGCGAACGGCAAGAGTTCCTTTGACAGGCTTCCCCCTGAGGTTCGCGATACACGGATCAAGCAGGCCGAGGAGTCCAGCGGCGGCCTGAGTATCCCGGTGCCCGCCGCAAACTCCTTCGGTGTGAAGGACCTCGCCGACCTGGCCTGGTTGGAACGACGCATGACGCCACATCCGTTCAACACCTACCGGACTTCGCCGACACTTCGCCATCCCGTCGGCAATGGCGTGCCCACCACCTACATCCGGTGCACGGAGCCATACTATTTGAACGTAGATTCAAGCGCCGCCTTCGCCCGCTCGCAACCCGCGTGGCAATATCTGGAGATCAAAACAGGCCACGACGCGATGATCTCTGCCCCGGCGGAACTCACTGCGCTCCTTCTGGGCGTTGCCTGAGGGTACTGACAGTGGCGAGACATGATGGTCGATAGACGGCTGGTCTCCAACATCGCAGGCTGCATGCCCAAAGCGTGCAGTGACCGTGCTTCGATTTCAGGTACTCCAGAAGTTGATCACTTCCGGAGCACGGATAAACGAAATGAGCAATGGCAATGTGATGCCGGGGATGGCCGTGCTCAACTCACTCCAGCGTGAAGCCGACCTTGAGCGTGACCTGCCGATGCGCCAACTAGCCATCGACCACGTGGCCGCACTGCCCCAGCACCTCGAACCACTGGATGTTGCGCAATGTTTCGATGGCCTTGGCAATGGCGCCGGCGATGGCGTCGTCGCTGCTCACCGATGAAGAGCCGGCGAGTTCGAGAAGTTTGTGGACGTGGCTGGGAGTGTCCGTACTTTTGTGTTTGAGGCGCGGGGATAGGACTTATCCACGCAGTTGTTCGCTTGTGGGCAACCCGCTGGCCCTTCAAGGCCATGAGCGGGTTGTCCACATTAGCGGGCAACTGGGTGGATAAGTCCGG
>JANXLW010000105.1 GCA_025354965.1 Betaproteobacteria bacterium | reverse complement strand
CTGTGATGGTCACAACACTTTCATTGCCTTGATCCAGCAGTTGTACCGTCTCTGGTCCCTTCGGTTGCAGCCACCATTGAACTGGCGCATGGTTGCTGGCAAATGCGTGCATCTTTGCCAGGTCACCCTGACTCAAGGGCTGCAGATGACGCAACACCAAGGCGATCACCGCGTCACCACAAGCCAGTTCGATCTGCGGACAAGTTTCAACTGCATCCATCGACACAATCAGAGACCGCAGTGGCATCAGCAAAGCACTCACCTGGGTGGGCAGCACCGGACACTCTTTCATGTCCGCGACATAGCTGCTTTTGCGTTCGTGAAAACCCACCAGCACAGTACCCTTCTTGCGAACATAACGCACCGAAAGCCGCGCCCGGTGCCGGTAGCCCCAGGCGGGACCTTCTATTGGCCGCAAAATATGGTCAGCTTTGACTTTGCCTAGATGCCAAAGGTTGTCCTCCAGCGCGCGCTGCTTTACTGCCACCTGTGCAGCCACATGCAGGTGCTGCATCTTGCAGCCGCCACAGGCGCCCTCATGCAAGCCAAAATGGGGGCATCCAGGTTGAACACGCTGTGCAGACTCGCGGTGCACCGCAGTCAGAGTAGCCTGTTCCCAACTGCTCTTCTTGCGATTGACCTTGGCACTCACCACCTCGAATGGGAGAGCGCCTTCAATGAACACCACCTTGCCGTCGGCCGAATGCGCAACGCCCCGTGCTTCCAGGTCCAGTGACTCAACCAAAAGCCAGTCAGGCTGGAAATCTTCCGTTTTTTTGTTTTGGTCAGTCATGCCGCTATTGTCTCAGGGCCAGGCCAACCAATATTCATGACAGTCACCTCATCAAGTCTGAGGCGCGCAAGCCACCTTGTCCGTCACAAAAAAACTTGCTGGGTGATTCCGCGCCGTACCAAATATCGCTTGAGTTTGGACAGCGCCTCATTTTGAACCTGCCGCACGCGCTCGCGCGTCAACCCCAGTCGGGTGCTGAGTACTTCAAGGGTCTCGGTGTCACGGTCATGCAAACCAAAGCGCCCCTCAAGAACCTCTTTTTCGCGCTCAGACAAGGCACCCATCCAGCCTTCCAGCAAACGCTCTACTTCATGTGCTTGCGTCACACCCAGGGGATCCAGCGTCAGGTCGTCCACCAGCGAATCACCCAAGGTCTGATTCTCGCCCATCCGATCCATCGCCGCATCGAGCGACCTGGGGACTTCAGCCAGGGCCAGTAGGTCGGCCACTCCAGAGCAATCCCGACCCAGCAAGGCGGCAATATCTTCTACGCGAATGCCATCCGGTCGCCCGTCCAGGAACGCCACGTCGTTCTCCAGCACGCGGCGCGCTCGCAGCACTTTTTGCAACTCCCGCACCACGTTCACGGGTAGGCGAACCACCCTACCCTGGTAAATCAGGGCACGCTCCACCGATTGACGTATCCACCAGGTTGCATAGGTGGAGAATCGAAAACCACGTTCCGGCTCAAATTTGTCAATGGCATGCATCAGACCCAGGTTGCCCTCCTCAATCAGGTCTGCCAGCGGTACGCCACGCCCGAGATACGACTTGGCAATGCTGACCACCAGTCGAAGATTATGCTCAATCATGCTCTGGCGAGCTTCAAAATCTCCAGCGCGCGCCTTCGTTGCAAACTCCAATTCTTCTGTTGCCGAGAACAGCTCTGTTCGACGCACGTTTCGCAGGTAGATGGTGAGCGTATCCCCTGAATCACCGGTTGCGTCGCCAGCGAGGGCGAACTCTGATAGCGACTTATTTTCCAGAATATCAGCAGCAATTGGTGCAACATCAACTATGACCGAAGGCGAATAATCTTCACGGAGAAGCCCACCGCGTGAAGCCTGTCGGACTGATGGATCTTTGCCGTTGACGAGGGTCTTCTTCACGCTGCGCCCCTATCACCTGACGGGAAGGTACTTGGCCGGGTCCACCGGTTTACCTTGCCGACGAACTTCAAAATGCAGTTTGACACGATCGGTATCGCTACTGCCCATTTCAGCAATCTTCTGACCCTTGCGAACCGACTGATCTTCTTTAATCAGCAGCGTCTGATTGTGGGCATAGGCGGTCAGGTAGGTATTGTTGTGTTTCAAGATGATGAGGTTGCCATAGCCGCGCAAGCCAGCCCCCACATAAACCACGCGGCCGTCGGCGGCCGCCAGCACCGGGTCCCCGGCAGTGCCACCAATATCCAGCCCCTTGTTTTTGATCTCATCAAAACCCGCCAGCACAACACCATTGGTTGGCCAGATCCAACCCATTTCCTCGTCGGCATTTGCAGCCACTAAAGGGGTAGAACTGGCACCAACGGGCGGCGCAACGATTGCAGACTGCTTGTCAGCGCTGGCAGCGCGCAGCGGCGCCGTCGCAATCGGCGTGACGTTCGTCAATGCCACAGGTTTCGTTACAACGCCGCTGACGAGCGGTGGTTCGACGCGCAGCACCTGGCCCACTTCAATGCGATTGGGGTTGTCCACGCCGCTCCAGCGCGCGATGTCCTTGACACCTTGTCCGTGGTCCAGACCAATTCGAATCAGGGTGTCACCGGGTTTAACGGTGTAGTAGCCGGGCTTGCCGGCGTTTTCAAATCCCGGCGGTTGTTTGACAACCTGTGTCGGCGGCTCCACCACCACCCCAGGCGTCGCTTTGCCCACCGCTGTGCCGCGATCTTCCACCGGCGGACGATTGATCATTTTCGACCCACACCCGGCCAACATCACAGCTGCCGTCAGCATCGCTAAAACCGACCTTAAGCGAGTACCGAAACCAAACATAGGACATTCCTTTATGCGACACCCGATTTTAAAGGGACAAAATGAACCGTTTCCAGCATCGTCTGGCGTACACCCTGCGGAGTTTTATCGATCACCAGCAACGCTTGTGGGCCGCCGGCTGCAGAGCCTGTTGAAACCGGCGCCACAAGCCGTCCGCCCACGGCCAGTTGATCGATCCACGCCTGGGGCACGGCCTCACCGCCAGCTGCGGCGATGATCGCCGCATAGGGCGCACCCTTGACGTACCCCAGTCTGCCGTCACCAAACAGGAGATGCAAGTTGGCCAAGCGCAAGTGCCGCAGATTTTCACGTGCTTTTTCATGCAGACCGCGAAGACGCTCTATGCTGTACACCTCGCTTGCCAGTTGGCTCAAAACGGCAGCCTGGTAACCACAGCCGGTTCCGATTTCAAGTATCCGCCCCACTCGTCCTGATGCGCCCTGACGCAGCAGCTCAATCATTCGAGCCACAACACCGGGTTTGGAAATAGTCTGACCCAGGCCAATGGGAAGACTTGTGTCCTCGTAGGCCTGATTGGCAAGGGCAGTATCGACAAACCGATGACGCTCGATTGAACCCATGGCCGACAACACCAATGCGTCGGTGATGCCCTGTCCGGCCAGCTTTTGCACCATGCTTTTGCGCACCGCACTTGAATCCATCCCGACCTCGGGCGAACGCACTTTGCCGATCGCGGGGAAGCCTGCGTTCAACGCATCCAGACCGACCGGGAATGATGGTCGATTTTTCATACGGGGGTCATGCCTTGCTCGCCAGCCTGGCGGCGGTCTGGGCCCAGTAGCTCAAGCTTTCATGATCCGTCAAGTCAACCTTCAGCGGCGTCATTGAAATATGACCTTGGGTGGTGGCATGAAAATCCGTACCGTCGGCGTCATCCTTGCTAGCGCCAGCCGCGCCAATCCAGTACATGGTGTCACCACGTGGGCTGACCTGCGTTATGACAGCCTCGGCAGCATGGCGCCGCCCAAGTCGACACAATTTCACATGGCCAAGCTGACCATAGGGTCGGTTCGGAATATTGACGTTGAGCAGCCACGGGTTACCAGCAATCAGTTTTTGACTCGACATCTGTAGAACCAGATCACGCGCCTTGCAGGCGGCCGACTCCAGATGCGTCCAGTTCTTTTCGACTTGAGAAAATGCAATTGCCGGTATGCCAAATAAAAAACCTTCCATAGCGGCACCTACCGTGCCCGAGTAGATCGTGTCATCGCCCATATTGGCACCATTGTTGATACCCGAGACCACCAGATCAGGCCGGTAACCAAGCAATCCGGTCAGCGCGATATGCACGCAGTCAGCGGGTGTGCCATTGACGTATCGAAAACCGTTGCTGGCACGATTGACATAGAGTGGAGAATGCAGTGTCAGTGCGTTCGATTTGGCGCTATTGTTCTGTTCCGGCGCGATGACCTCGACATCCGCCAGGTCTTTCAACGCTTCGTACAGTGCCACAATGCCGGGCGCTTGATAGCCATCGTCATTGGAAATTAATATTTTCATATGCAATCAGAGTGAGCTTTCATTGTAGGTGTCTGATACCTCTTGTGACTGCGGTCACGCGGGAGACATTTTTCAAATTCGGTCGCATTGCCATATGATCCACCCAACTTCAACGGAGATTTCCCCATGCATGCCTGGTTATGTGAAAACCCCACAGGCGTTGACGCCCTGAACTGGAAAGAAATTTCAACTCCACAGCCCAAGGCGGGCGAGGTGCTGATTGAGATCAAAGCTGCCAGTCTTAACTTTCCTGATCTGCTGATTGTGCAGAACAAGTACCAGACGAAACCCGCCCTGCCCTTTGTACCCGGCTCCGAATATGCCGGCATCGTTCAGGCTGTGGGTGACGGCGTGACCCATCTGACAGTGGGTCAGCACGTGGCCTGTCTGTCAGGCACTGGCGGCTTTGGTACACACACATTGGCACCTGCGGCTCTGTGCATGCCACTGCCTGCTGGTTTTCCCTTTGTCGATGCTGCGGCTTTCATCATGATCTACGCCACTTCCTACCATGCACTGGTGGATAGGGCCCAGCTCAAAGCAGGTGAAACCGTCCTGGTGCTGGGCGCCGCCGGCGGCGTCGGTAGTTCGGCGATACAAATTGCCAAGGCTTGCGGAGCTAGAGTCATCGCAGCGGCCTCGACCGATGAAAAATGTGCGCTGTGCAAGTCAATCGGGGCTGACGCCAGCATCAACTACAACTCTGAAGATCTGCGCGAGGCCGTCAAGACGCTCACTGACGGCAAGGGACCGGATGTCATTTATGACCCTGTGGGCGGTGACTACACAGAGCCTGCGTTTCGCTCAATTGCCTGGCGTGGACGATATCTGGTAATAGGTTTTGCTGCCGGGAAAATACCGGCATTGCCAATCAACCTGCCATTGCTCAAGGGCGCCTCTATTGTGGGCGTATTCTGGGGCAGTTTCGCCAAGCATGAACCGAAGGCCAGCGCCGCCATGTTGCTGGAACTGGCCAAAATGTATGGTGCGGGCAAGATCAAACCGGTGATTGACCGCACCATGCCGATGGCGGAACTTAAAGCTGCCTTCGCCCACATGGGATCAAGAGGCGTTATGGGCAAGTTGGTGATGGTGAATTGACAAGCGCAAATATTGTCAGCAAATATTGCTCATCAGAGGTCACTATTGGCTTTCCAGAATTTGACATGCCAACCGCCACCGAATCTACCAACTCGACACTCACTTCGCTGGACCGTTTGGATGCGAGCGCCACCGAGGCGTTATATCGCGCTGCCATTGGAACGGTCAACATTGACTATTACCTGCCCATATTTTCTCGCTTTGATGCAAACAAACGGTCCGGCTTGAGTTGGAACGGAGCCGCCAGTCAGTACACGCTGAACTGGCTGATTTTTCGCCGATTATGGCGGGCGGCACTGATTTATGTTGCGGCGGTAAGCACCACGCTGCTGGCTGCATATGGCATTGGTCGAACACTTTTTCAGCTTTCCCAACCAGTGGAAATCGGTCTGGCTGCAGCTTTGGCGACCCTGTACTTTGCAGCCCCGGGTTTATACGGCAATGCCCTACTGCATAAAGCCAGCCGCGAGAAAATGGCACATGCGTTGGCAGCCAGCAAGAGCTTGCCCGAAGCCTGCGCCATGTTGAACCAAAATGCCAGTTCACGTGACCGTTTTATCCGTTTGTTGCTGGTCAATATGGCTCTGGTGAGCATGATCGCTGCTTCCTATGCAGTTCTTCAAGCCAGCAATTCGTCACTTTCTGCTCAACAAGTGAGTGCATGGCTGCATGGCCGTGCCGAGAACCCGACCAAAAACACGGCAGCACCACCAACAAGCGCAGCCTCTGCAACAGCCCCGAAGGCTCAAGCCGCATCATCGCCACAGGTGTTGCAAGCATCGGTAGAAGAAGGCAAACTGACCGCAACCTCAACCGAGGTGGCTTCGCAATCGGTGACGACCCCATCTGAGCCCCCTCTCAAAAGCGGCCTGGAACCCCAAGCAGCCAAGACAGCGACCATAGCCACAGCACCGCCACCCAAGGTTTCAGCCTCGGCACCCGTGAAGCATTTCTACATCAATGTGGGCCTGTGTGCGGAGCGCGAGAACGCGCACAACGCGCGCCGCAAACTGTTGAAGGAGGGTTTGCCCGCTGTAACCAAAGAGCGTAATACCAAAGACGGAATGCGCACCCGGGTGCGGGTTGGGCCGTTCAAGACTCGCTCGGAAACGGAGGCGGCAGTG
>JANXLW010000082.1 GCA_025354965.1 Betaproteobacteria bacterium | reverse complement strand
TCACCATCGACACGCGGGACTACTACATCGACCTGCTCTTCTACCACCGCCGCCTGCGCTGCCTGGTGGCCATCGAGCTCAAGATAGGAGAATTCCAGGCCGCCTACAAGGGGCAGATGGAGCTGTACCTGCGCTACCTGGAAAAGCACGAACAAGCCCCCGGCGAGAACACGCCCATCGGCCTGATTCTGTGCACCGGCAAAAACGAAGAGCATGTGGAGCTGCTGCAGCTCGACCAAAGCAACATCCGCGTTGCCGACTACCTGACCCTGCTGCCCGCGAAGGAGGTGTTGCAAGACAAGCTGCACCGTTCGATTGAACTGGCCCGCCAGCGGCTGGCGGTGCCGGAGTTGGAGAGCGGCGAATGAAAATGGTTGCTACTGACTTAATAGCTGCTTGCGTAGATTCTGCTAGGGCTAGAGGCCGATTTTGCTTGTATTTTTCGCTGCGATCGCTGGGTTGGACTGCGTTGGGGGCTGGGGCATGAAGGCGGGGTGGAAAACCAGTTCTCTGGGCGATGTTTTAGCAACCATCAAGAATGGGTTGAATTGCAAACAGGACAAAAGTGGCGTGGGGCAAAGAATCTCACGCATCGAGTCAATTTCATTGGCATCTTTTGATCTATCGCGAGTCGGATACGCCGAAATTAGTGAGAGCGAGAAAAGCAAGTTCAAGCTGATTAAAGGTGACATTTTGTTTAGCCACATAAACAGCCCAATTCATGTGGGAAAGACCGCCGTCTTTGATTTGGACGAGGATGTTTATCATGGTGTGAACCTTCTGCTGATACGGCCAATCGCAGAAGTTAAAAGTGCCTATCTTGAGTTTTTCCTTAAATACTTGTTCGATACAGGCTACTGGCGGAAGACCTGCAAACAGTCTGTCAATCAAGCTAGTGTCAATCAGCAGGATATTTCACGGGTGCCCTTTTCGTATCCGACTGACCACAGGGAACAGCAACGCATCGTCACCCTCCTCGACGAAGCCTTCGACGGCATCGCCACCGCCCGAGCCAACGCCGAACAAAACCTCCAGAACGCCCGCGCCATTTTTGATAGCGTTCTAGACTCTGTAAGTGGCGAAAGCGCGGCGCTTGGAAACTACGTCACCATCAAGACAGGTAAGCTCGACTCCAATGCGGCTAATGCAAATGGTGCTTACCCTTTCTTCACCTGCGCCAAAGAAATCTACGCCATTGACAACTACGCATTCGATTGCGAAGCAATTTTGCTAGCAGGCAATAACGCCGTCGGCGACTTTAATGTCAAACATTACAAGGGCAAGTTCAACGCCTACCAACGAACTTATGTGATTACAGTGGTTGATGAGAATCTGTTGTCGTATCGCTTCCTGTACTTTCAAATGCTCAAGAGTTTGAGGCGCTTCAAGGAGCAGTCGGTCGGAGCTGGTACGAAGTTTCTGAAAATCGGCATGATCAAGGAATTGGAAATTTCATTGCCGTCGATTGCAAAGCAAATAGACACTGCTGAGATGTTGGACTCGCTGCTCGACGAAACTCAAAGCCTCGAATCGATCTACCAGCGCAAAATTGCCGCGTTGGACGATCTGAAAAAGTCTTTGTTGCACCAGGCCTTCAGTGGCAATATGTAACCGAAGTCCTTGACAGTTCATCCATCGGCGACCATAGCGAGGATGTCCTCGATATGGTCGCAGCAGGGCTAGCTTCTCTGCGTGGACTGGTCTTTCGCGTTGGTGGCAGACGATTTCCGCAGCATCACCAAAATGGTCATCCCTGCAATTGAGTGAAAAACGACACACAGATTTGTCGCTTCCGAGCTATTCCAGAGACCGCTTTGTCCACCCTTAGACCTCTATAGAATCCATTGATATGGAGCGCATTCAGTCGATCAACCCTGACCGTCTAGCGTGGTGTTGCGCGGATCGCGGTATCACGGTGGACGAGTGCGCGTCTGAGGTGGGCATTCCAGCAGCGAATTTGAGCAAAGTTCTGGCAGGTGAACCGGGCCTCACGTTCAATCAACTGCGCAAGCTGGCGGACTATTTCGGCCGTGGGGTTCTGTTCTTTTTGGAGCCTGAACAGGTTGATGCGGCCCAGGTGCATTCCCCTCAGTTCCGCACGCTGGCAAACCAGAAGCTAGAGTTATCTGCCCGGGTCAAGGCTTTGATAGAGCGCGTGGAACGGCAGCGCGCCGTTTACCTGAACCTGCGGGACGAATTGGACGATGCGGACCGTCCCCGCTACAGCCCGCCCGACCTCACCAAACTCAACGCAGTGGAGGCAGCCCGCAAGGTGCGCCAGTGGCTTGGGCTGGCGGATACCAATGACTTTGACAGCTACCGCAGCGCCGTGGAGGCCAAGGGGCTACTGGTTTTCCAAAGCAATGGCTACAACGGTGCATGGCAGATTGCCAAAGAGAGTCCGATTCTGGGCTTCTCTTTGTTTGATGCTGCGTGTCCGGTCATCGTGGTGAAGAAACAATCTGCCGAACCCCAGCAGTCGTTCACCTTGATGCATGAGCTGGGCCATGTGCTGTTGCACAAGACCAGTTCCATTGACGACGACCGCGACATGCATTCCTACGACGGCCGCGAGCGGGAGGCCAATGCATTTGCCGGAAATCTGTTGGTGCCGGAGGCGTTTTTGCAGGCCATACGCGATGCAGACCGGCCCGCAGAGGTTTCTCAGTTTGATGAGTGGCTGGTGAAGCAGCGCAAGGCTTGGGGCGTGAGTTGTGAAGTGATCTTGCGCCGCCTGATGGACGCAGGGCGCTTGCCGCGTGACGAATATGCGGCCTACCGCAATTGGCGCAGCAACAACGTGCCCGCAACAGACGAAGGTGGTAGCCGTGCCTACCGCAATCGGGAACCCAAACATGTTTTTGGCGATACCTATGTGCGCACGGTGCTGGATGCCCTGAGCGCCCGCCACATCACGCTGGCTAAGGCCAGCAGCTACCTGGACAACCTGAAGATCAAAGACCTACACCTGCTGGAGCAACACTTTGCAGGTGTTTGACGCGTCATCCATGATCTACGCTTGGGATAACTATCCCTTGCAGCAGTTTCCCGGCTTGTGGGAATGGATGGCAGGGCAAATTGAGGACGGCAATCTGAAAATGCCTGGCGTGGCACTGGAAGAAGTCACACGCAAAGCGCCTGAGTGTGGACAGTGGCTGAAAGACAGTCATTTGGAACTGTTGGATATGACCAATGCGATTCTTCAAGATGCCATGCGCATCAAGAATCTTCTGGGTGTCGTTGGCGATAAGTACGGTGAAGGTGTAGGCGAAAACGATTTATTTATTGTCGCTACCGCACGAGCGCACCAGGCTGAGTTGGTCACCGATGAAAGCTGGCAACCCAACCTGCCAAAAAACATCCTGAAATACAAAATACCTGCCGTGTGTGACATGGATGCGGTCGCGGTTCGCTGGATCAATTTCCTTGATTACATCAAGCGGTCAAATGCGGTGTTTTGATAACCTTACCCATGAACAAAGCCAAAACACACTCGGACCATATTGATGTCCCGCTGGACAAGCGCAATTGGCCGCTACCCCACGCAGGTTTTTGCGATATTTTTGGACAAGCATCATGATTCAACTCCGCATAAAGAACTTTGGCCCCATTCGTCAGGGCATGGTCGCCACCGAAGGCTGGATGGAGTTCAAGCGCGTCACCGTTTTGATTGGAAACCAAGGTTCTGGCAAGAGCACGCTAGCCAAAATGTTTTCTACCTTCTCATGGATGGAGAAGGCTTTGGTGCGGGGTGATTACGATAAAAAGTGGTTTGAGCGCAAAGGGCGCCTCAAGAACCAACTCTTGAGCTACCACCGTCTTGAACACTATTTGCACTCTGATGCAGAGAACGAAACCGAGCTTGAGTACCGAGGCGATGCCTTCGCCATTAGCTACGTTAAAGGGCAGCTACATATCCGCGAGACGGGTGACCACACGTACCGACTGCCGCAGGTGATGTATGTCCCGGCTGAGCGCAATTTCATTGCGTACGTCAGACACCCCCGCGATTTGAAGTTGTCATCGGAAGCGCTTAAAGAGTTCTTGACGGAATTTGACAAGGCAAAAACAAGCATGGGGGCCACGGTCAAGCTGCCCATCAACAACACAGAAATTGAGTACGACAAACTTAACGACATTCTCAACATCAAAGGTCAAGGGCACAGGCTTCGACTGACCGATGCCTCCAGCGGCTTTCAGTCGCTCGTGCCTTTGTATTTGGTAAGCCAGCACTTGTCCAAGGCGGTGCAATCGAAAAGCAAAGAGCAACAACCGATGAGCACCGAGGAGTTGGCGCGTTTTAAAAAGTGGGCTGAAAACATCTTTAGGGATGAAACCCTGACCGAGGAACAACAACGGGCAGCGATCTCCACGCTGTCTGCGCGCTTTAACAAAACAGCTTTTCTGAACATCGTGGAGGAGCCAGAACAAAACTTGTTTCCTTCTTCTCAATGGGAAATGCTTAAAAGCCTGCTGGAATGCAACGCTCAGGGGCAGCACAACCGGTTGGTGCTAACTACGCACAGCCCTTACATAGTGAGTTATCTCAGCCTGTCTGTGCAGGCGCATCGCTTGCACCAAAAGCTGCAGGCTTGTGGCCGCGCCGACTTGCTATCTAAGTTAGCCGAGATCGTGCCCGTGC
This sequence comes from Betaproteobacteria bacterium, assembly GCA_025354965.1. Lineage (GTDB taxonomy): Bacteria > Pseudomonadota > Gammaproteobacteria > Burkholderiales > Burkholderiaceae_C > Rhodoferax. The sequence goes on along the minus strand of JANXLW010000082.1, from coordinate 469 downwards.
ACGCCATGATTGCCCCAGAGGACTTGGCAATTTATCAATCCGATGAAGTAACGGGCACGGTAAGCCCACTAGCCACTTTTGAGGGATTGCCGTCGGATAACAACATGCTCAATAGTTTTCTGCGTCAGGGTAACGACATCTTTGACCAGTTGTTGGCGCTGGAAGAGGAGATCTGAGCAGTGAATTTTTTTGGTGCAAACTGCCAAAGTGGCCCATTCACCGATGTTCAGTTCGGTGTATGCGATGACCAACCCGGTTTACCCTCTTACGTGGATACAGCGAATACCAGCAAATGGATTGCGACGGTCCAGAACACAGCGCAGACCCCCGTTACCTTCACCGCTATCGACAAGTGCGTTATTCAAGATGGGGAAGAGCCTGGTCGGGGGCGTTGCGATGGTATGTTGACGACCCATCACTTGCTGTATTTGCTTGAATTAAAGGAGCAGAGGTCAAGCTGGAGAGCCCA
>JANXLW010000066.1 GCA_025354965.1 Betaproteobacteria bacterium | reverse complement strand
AAATTTAAATTCTCACCTGGATTCCTTGGTTTTGTAGAAACCCCAGAATTGACGCAACGTGGTGTCGCGGCTCACAGCATTTGGTTTGAGGTTGTCAGTGATTCAGGATTTTTGGGGCTTTTTTGGTATATCGCTGTGTTGGTCAATGGTTTTCTGACCTATGGGGCCGTTCAACGGCTCTCTAAAGTAGTTGGATCTAAAGCGCAATGGGCAAACGATTTAAGCAGTTTAATTGCTGCGTCATTGATTGTCTATATTGTTTGCGGCTCTTTGCTCAGCCTCGCCTATTTTGAACTTCCTTATGTCCTGATGATGCTGCTTGAAGTGATCAGACAATTGCTAAAACGTGAGATCAAGAATCCGGCTAATTTTGGGTAATATTAATTTGACCTGCATCTAAATAGACTGATGTTATTTAAAATGAAAAATCAACCAAAAGGCTTAAACAGTGCGTCCCCAAGCTAACCCCTGGGTAGATCTTCCGCTTCGATTGCTCGCCAAGAGCAAGTTGTCTGTTTTTCTGTTTCACAAAGTACCCCGGGACTATGACCCGCTGGTGCCACTTGAGTTGACCTTGGCCACATTTGAGCGGATGTTGGACAACGTGCTGGCGGAGTTTAATGTCATATCGCTTGACGATGCGGTGGTTGCACTCAATCAGGACAAGCTGCCGCCGCGCGCTGCTTGCATTACTTTTGACGATGGGTATCCAGACTGGATAAAAGGTGCCGTTCCGGCCTTGTTACGACGTAATATGCATGCGACGTTTTTCATTAATACCTGCCAATTTCAGGGTCGCCCACTGTGGCATGAGCAGATCAATGCGCTGGTTCGAAATAGCAAAAAAAGAACTGTTGACTTGGGTGTGTATGAGATAGGGCATTTTGAACTCGATGACGATGCATCGAAGGTGCCGCTGATTACGGCCATCGAAACTCTGCTCAAATATCAACAGCTTGAAAAACGGGAGGAGATCTTTGCCCATTTGAGGAATTTACTGGATTCAAACTTAGAGGCCGTACCCATTATGTCGCTGGAAGATCTTAAAGCCATGCATGCCAAAGGCTTTGGAATTGGCGCTCACACAGTGAACCATCCTATTCTGTCATGTTGCAACGATGATATTGCGTGGACAGAAATAGCTCAGGTCAAAGAGGAGCTATCGGGGCTCATCAATGCGCCCGTGACCGCGTTTGCCTACCCAAACGGTCGCCCAAACCTTGACTTTAACCACAGGCACGTTGAAATGGTCAAGAAAGCGGGGTATACCTGTGCGGTTACCACAGAAGCTGGCGTTATTGCAGCCGGCGGCTCGGCCTACCAAATTCCGCGCTTTACACCGTGGGCCGAAAGCCAAACCAAATTGGCGGCTCAATTGGTTCGTAATATATTAAAAAAGCCAACAATTATTGGCGATTTCTAAAATTGATGCCGTTCTTGGTTTTATAAAACAACAGAGATACATTTTTTGACAACCATCCGCCATTCATTTTATTATTCAGCCACTGAAAGTTATATTTCTTTGGGGCTGCAAATTATTATAACGGTGGTATTGTCCCGTTTACTTACTCCGACTGAAGCGGGCATTTTTGCAGTCGCAGCCATATTTACCGGATTTGCTGTTCAGTTTCGGAATTTCGGAATTTCAGATTATATTGTCCAGGAACGGGATTTAACGGCAGAAAAAATCAGAGCCGCATTGACCATCAATTTATTAATATCGTGGAGTGCCGCCGGCGCATTGTCGCTTCTGGCACCACTTGTTGCTAGTTTTTACAGTGAGCCAGGCATCGCCAATGTACTTCGTGTTCAGGCCATTGGTTTAATTTTGATGCCGTTTGGCGGTATTCTCATTGGCTACTTCAAGCGGATACTCAATTTTCGTCCTGTATTTATTGCCAATGTGGCGGGCAACGTTACTTCGTGTACAGTGGCAATTGTGTGCGCTGTATATGGACAGGGGTATATGAGTTTGGCCTGGTCATCATTGGCGGGTGTTATTGTCAATTCAATCGGCATTATGTTGTTCAAACCCTCTGATTTTCCATTTTGGCCCAGTTTGAAGGGTGTTGGGCCAGTTTTTAATTTTGGCAAATATGCCAGTGCCATCATGCTATTCGGGCAAATTGGCAAGGGTGCCCCAGAGATCATTATCGGTCGCGCAGAGGACATGGCCAGCGTTGCTTTTTTTGGCCGTTCCAGCGGGCTCATTGAGCTATTCAATCGTGCTGTCCTGCAAGCAGTGATGCCTATTTGTTTGCCTTATTTTTCTGCCAGTCACAGAGCCTCTGGTTCGGTTAAGAGTAGTTATTTGACAGTGATTTCTTATATTACTGTGGTTGGTTGGCCATTTATTGTAATTGTTGGTCTGCTGGCGTATTCAGTGATTCATGTAATCTACGGCTTTCAGTGGCTTCAGTCGGTACCTTTGGCCCAAATATTGTGCTTTGCCTTTGCGATTGAATTGATTCATATTTTTTCGAAAGAGGCACTTACCAGCATGGGCGAGGTCAAACGCAGCCACCAACTACAAATAGGTGTTCAGGTATCAAGGGTATTGGGGCTGCTTGCCGTTATTCCGTTTGGGTTGCGGGAGGCGGCCATGGGTTTAGTCTGTGCATCAGTCTTCAATTTTTTTTATACCCAGTGGCATTTGAAACAAGCCTTGGACTTGAATTTGCGTGAGGTTTGGCAGGTCAGCCGCAAAAGCCTGCTGATTTCGCTTTTGATGGGCTTGCCAGTTGTGCTTGTCTTACAGCTATTTCCTCAAAATGAGAGCAACTATTATTGGTATGGGTCGCTCGGTGGCATTTTCGCGATCCTCGCATGGTATTCGCTGCTTACCGCTGTGCGGCACCCGTTGGTGGCGGAGCTCAACAGTGTTGGCCGACAAATATTTTCACGCAAGTCGATCGACCTGCCTCCCGGCGAACCCGCTGCGGGAGAAGACTCAGTCCAGAATGCCTTGAATGGTGCAGGGACGGGCCATAGGGTCACTCCTGAATTGATTCGGCAACTGACGCGACATTTTGGTGTGAGTAAGATTCAAGTCTTAGGCCCTATTTCAGTGCGACCCAACTCGGTCATCTACCGTATCGATTTGGACGAAGCCCAGGGCAGACGCTTCGCTGGCAAATTTTATGTTCGCGGCGGCAAAATTGGAGACATCAATCTCGCTCCAGACTTTGAAGCCGCACAGCAGCAGTATTCCGCTCTGAGCAAAGTCAGTGCGGCCATGCTGCACCAAGATCGGTTTGCTGTTCCTCACGCCGTGCATTTTGACGGCGAATATGCGATCTCTGTTATGTCCTGGATTGAAGGCGAGTCAATGCCCAAGGTTCTGGAGGGTTTGCATGCTTCACAAGACCTAGCATCGCACTTTTCCGAAATGGGTGGGTGGCTGGGCATATTCCACACTGTAGGACCATATTCGCATAAGGTTGCCAACGCGTCCGAGCGTTTGACATCCATTGGCAAGATGGTCGCGAAGCCAGTTCCGTCCAGAGTGTTTGACAAGGCGCTTAAAGTGCTTTTGACGCACCTCAATGATTTTGAGGGCCTTGTTGTCACCAACAGTTGGCTGCACGGTGATTGCAAAATGGAAAACTTTATGATCAGTCAAGGCAAGCTGTATGGCATCGACTTTCAGTTACGCCATGAAAACGCCTGCGAATATGATGCCGCGCAATTTTGGAATAACTTGGACTTGTTGCTGTACGGGCCGCTGTTGCTGCGCGTCGGATTCCGGCGTGCCGCGCTAAAGAGATCATTTTGGTATGGCTACACCCAATTTGGGCAGCCCATTAACCAGCCCTACTTCAAGTGGCTGCGGCTCTCGCTCTTTCTGTCGTTTTGGCATGCTGAGACCATGAGAAACAAAACAAGCCCGAAAACCGTCGTCAAAAAATGGATATACCGTCATTTGACGAAGCGCTTGGTCAGTGCATTTTTAAAGTCCGTCGAACGATAGGGATAACCGTAGCGGTTCAGCGGCCAAGTTGCGAACCCATTTTCTAAATCGGAACTGCAACCACAATGATGGCTTCGGAGATCAATGGCACGAATCGATGGCGACGCAACTCCTTCAAGCCGGCTCCCTTCAACAGGGTTTGCAACTCTGCTTCAGTGATCGGATGCGTGGCGGGCGGTTGGTGGCCGAGCATGGCTTTGATTTTTCGACGAAATCTTTGGTAGGGTGAGCTGTAACACTGCGTAAAGACGACCCGTCCTTTGGTCAATGCAGCGACCGACTTGAGAAAGCTGATTTGCTCATCCAGTGGGAAATGCATGAGCACCCTTGCGCACAATGCAGCATCGTATTTTTTGGCACTAGTTTTGGCCAAATCACGAACGTCTGAGACTGTGATCAAAAAATTGTCACCGAATCGGGCCAGTTTTTTGGCCGCTACTTCCAGCATGGCCGCAGAAATGTCGACACCTTGAACCTGAAAGCCAGATTCAAGCAATTCTTCTGCCAATCGGCCCGTTCCACACGGAACATCAAGAATACGAGTGGCGGGCGCAATGCCAACAAAAGCGGCGCGCACCGTGTTTTTTTCCAGGCGATTAAATACCTTGCCGGCTATTGAGCTGAATCGGACTGCGTCATACTTTTCTGCGATTTCAACTTCTTTGTAATGGTTTGTGGGATCCCAATGATTTACAGCCATATTTTTCCAGTCTTTTGAATATGAGTAGCCAAATGTGTTGACAACCTGCCCGAGCGAAAACTGATTGATTGACGGCAGGACAAAATCATTTACTTCCTCAACAAGTGTAGCCCAGACCGTCCTGCAAAAAGAGCGCAATCAAGGTCTGCAAAGCTACCGCGAATTGTCAGTGGACTGACAAGATGTTGCTGCACCCGGTGACGAAAACGCGCCCGGCAGCGTACGGTGAAGTCGTATGGCACCGCAAAAATCCGCTAGAACTGCCGTGTTGAGCAAGACGTTGGCGGGTGGATTGCGCCAAGCCAAATTTAAGGTGTCGGGGGCGTCAAATATTTTTGACAAAGACGATAGTTCATTCATGTCGAGCATTTGCTCACTTGAATCCCTGGTTCGTATTTTGCCTTCCATCAAATTGCCAAAAACATTAACTGCTTGGCTGCCTCGTCTTGAGGTGATGCCACCCGTGTTAATAAGCGTGTTGTGAGCAATCAAGGCATGCTGTGCTTGGTTCGTATCAATGCCACTGTCATTGCAATGGGTGATGATGTTGTTGACTATGACCCCATCAACGTGCTCATGGTCACAGCGCTGATCGCGGCAATAGGCTTTGCCCGTGCCACCACCGCCAAGGGACAAGCCCACGCGGTTTCCAGTTTGAGAAATGTCTTTCGTTGTGCAGATCACCAAATTGCGTTCCATGCGCCCGCCCGTGCCTGCTCCTTTAAAAAATGCGCCATATGAAATTCGATTGCTGCCGTCTTTAACGAAGTTGCTGATGACATTGTCAGCGAGCACCCATTCGCTTGCGCCCACAATGTCGATCAATGTGACGGAACTGTCTGTTCGCCTGGGCTGGCTGTTGGCAATGGTGTTGAATTGCACGAGGCCCTGGTCAGGCCAATCACCGTCTTGGCCATTGATTTTGAGGTGCGCATTGAAGTCTTCGATTAAATTGTTGCGAATCACCACGCTGCGTGCTTTGCCGACCACATGAAAGGCATGCTCGCATTGGTAGTGCGAAGCGCACGCGCCTCTAATGTGCAGATTTTCAAATACCCAAAATGCGTGGGACACGTTGAAACCTTCGTTGATGAATAACTCAATTACCACCTGGTTAGGTTGCGCCGCCCGCACCAATATAGGCAGATGTTGGTAACCAGGGCGTTGGGTTCGAACCTTTTCGCGAATTTGGTAAAGACCTGGTGAAAGTTGAATGATGTCTCCCGCTTTTGCAGAATTGATTGCGGCCATGAGTTCCTGTGCCGTTGATACCTGTTTGAGAGTGGCACGGTTTTCAATTTGGGCGAGTGTTGCATTTGAAGCGGCCTCAACGGGCCGTCCGTCGAGCGCGTAATGCAACGGGGGCAATGATTTAAGCTGTTGCCCTTTGCCCAGGTGGGGTGTTCCGCCAAGCATCGACGTCAGGTCAATTTGCCGCTGGCCAGATATCGCTTCTACGGTTGTATCGGCTGACAAAGTCGTCAATACAAACCCAATGGCCCATCCCGAAAGCTGGACGCGCCATTGCATCTATTGGCTCCGTAATTCCGGCGACGCCAAAGCCTGGTGGGTGGTATCCCGTGAACTCGTGCGTTTGAATGTTTTGGACGATCGTTCCAGTGGGGGACAAATTTGCAAAGCAACCGCCCACCCCGCAAAAATATAGGCTAGCACCAAATCGTTCCGATTGTTGAAAATCCCAAGCGCGAGGTAGCCCACAATTGAAAGTTGCAGCCATTTGGCAACGCACCCGCGCCAGCCTGATTTGTCCGTGCGCCGAGTCTGCGCCAGGGCGACGGCGACAGCCGCAAAAAAGCTCAAATACATGATCAAACCGATCCACCCGGATTCAGCGAGCATTTGCAGGTAGCTGTCATGTGAGCCCTGCCGTCCTGCGCCGTCAACGTGAGTCTTCAACCAATGTGCAAAGTTGCCAGGGCCAACGCCCACGACGGGGTGTACTTTTGAGAGATCCCAAGCGACAGCCCACAGCTTTAATCTGCCCTCGGCCGTAGCCTGGTCTAGCGCTGCTGTTTTGTGACTCATTTGAGGAGTCCACAGGGCTCGAAAACGATTTTGGTATTCTTGCGGAGTGATCAAAGCAATTGCTAGCACGGCGACAATCAGCAGCATCAGCCTTTTCCACCAAGTCCCTTGCACTTGGGTGATCGCAAACACCACCACAACAACGGCTGCAACCGCTGAGTTGCGGTTTTGCGTCATCAGCAAAAAACCAAGCATGGCAAGGGCAAAAATGCCCACAATGATTTTGGCGGGGAATTTGTTTTGGAATGGCTTGCTGAAAGCGATGCCGCACAGGGGCAAAGCGACCACAAGCAGGCTTGCGACATAACTCTCAAGATAAACGCCATCGATGCCCTGTACGAGGGCGCGGCCCAATACAGTGCAAACAATCACGTAGGCCAAACACACATGGTCGTTCTTGTTTTTCAACACAGCCATTGCCACGTAGAACATAGCAGCTGCTTGCAAATAATTGGAGGGATCAAATCGAAGGACAGGCCCCCAAGGTGTTCCTCTGGCAATGGCGACAGCGGTGCAAATACCGAGCCAAACAAAAAGGCCGATGCCCAAATAGGCAACATAGTGCCGCCATGGCGGTGATTTGCCTTCGCGAAGACCGGAAACCATCAGCGCGAGCAATGCCAAAAGTGCGACGCCGTCCCGTAGTCGGATTGACAATGAAATATCGTATTGCGGGCCATGGCTCGAAATTCCATACCCGACAACGATAAAAATGAACAAGCCCAAGATTGGAAATCGATGGGCCATCAGCATAAAACAAAGCGTTAAACACCAAAAAATGACCCATTCGGGTTGGGCATTTTTTGCCAGACCGTTCAGTCCTACATACGCCACAAAGGCAACTACAGCCATCAAATATACGGCTTTTGCAATTTGCAGGATTGATTGATTCACCGGGCGCGTCGGTCGACGGAAATTTGCCGGTGCGGACGGGAAATTGCCGGTTGCTTTGCCTGGCATTTGCCCGCGCTGAGAAATAAAAATTAATCCTATCAAGGCTGCCATCAAAATGGTCGTCGTGTCACCCCGAATCGAAAATCCAAACACGCGGATGAACTCCAGACAGGCGACCACAGAAAACACACAAAATGAACCCCAATTTTTGCGTCTGTGAACGTGGTCACGGCCCAAAGAAAAGGCCCAATACATGGCACCAATTGCCAATGCCTCAAACGCCAGTGGCGGTATGTCCTTGGTATTGCTGTGCCAAAGAAACGTCGAAAACGGAGTCCAGGTAAAGCCGGAAATTTGGGGCTGACCCCGATAGGCCGTTACCACGGTAAAAATATAAGCGCAAAGCGCCAGGCCAAATACCAAATATCGCACTTCCCTATGGCGTTGGCTGGCAATGACATACCCGATAGCCAGGCCCGCTGCTAGACCCAGCAGTGTTTCCCGATGCAAGCTACCGTAGGCTACAAAAACCTCAAGCGACACAGCGAGCCCACCGAGCCAGACCACGTTTGCTAACCTGGGTTTGAGCAGATTGGCACGGTGGATGGCGATCCCGCCCAAAATGGCTGCGGCGAAATGCTGGAGAAATCTTGAC
>JANXLW010000058.1 GCA_025354965.1 Betaproteobacteria bacterium | reverse complement strand
TAAGCAACTCATTTATCGAATTGCGCGGTGACTTGGGTGCCGGCAAGACCACCCTGGTGCGCCACCTGCTGCGTGCCCTGGGCGTACAAGGCCGAGTCAAGAGCCCAACCTATGCCGTGGTGGAGGCCTATGAACTGGCCGATCTGGCTATCTGGCACTTCGACTTTTACCGCTTCAACGATCCGCGGGAATGGGAAGATGCGGGCTTTCGCGACATCTTTGCCAGCCCCGGTCTGAAGCTGGCTGAATGGCCCGAAAAAGCAGCCGGATTCATCCCGCGCGCAGATTTGATCATTCACCTGGAAGCAATCGATGAAGACGCCAGGCAGGTGAGCCTTAGCGCGCAAACCAACACCGGCCTTGCGTTGCTGCAAGCCGCCAGCCAAGGGCTACCTTTTGCGAGTCAACAATGAAACGCCGTGACCTCATGCAATCCGGCGCGTTGGTACTGATGCTCGGCCTGCAACAACTGGCGCGCGGGGCCACGATCCTGACGGTCCGGATTTGGCCAGCGCCAGACTACTCGCGGGTCACCATTGAGTCTGACACGGAGCTCAAATTCAAGCAGTTTTTTGTCGCCAGCCCGCCGCGCCTGGCAGTGGACATCGAGGGCATCGATCTGAACCCGGCATTGAAAGAACTGGTCGCCAAAGTCGAGGCTGCCGACCCCACCATTGCCGGTATTCGGGTTGCGCAAAACGCGCCAGGTATTGTGCGTTTGGTGGTGGACTTGAAGCAGGCCATTTCGCCGCAGGTGTTCACACTGACCCCGGTAGCGGCCTACCGGCATCGGCTGGTGTTTGACTTGTATCCAACACAGGTGGCAGACCCGCTGGAAGCACTGATTGCCGAGCGCCTTAAAGACAGCGCATCGCCCCAGCCAGCGGCCGACCCGTTGGGCGAACTGATTGCCCAGCAAACGCAAAAACCGGGCGCCCAGCCATCTGCATCAGAGCCGGTAGTGGCGCCATCCAAACCTGCTATTGCAACACCACCGTTGGCCAGCAGCGCGCCGTCCAAAGTGACGCGGGCCACAACTACCGAACGCCTGATCATCATTGCGCTGGACCCTGGTCATGGCGGTGAAGACCCTGGTGCCATGGGTCCGGCTGGCACGCGCGAGAAAGACGTGGTGTTGCGTCTGGCGCACCGGCTGCGCGCACTCATCAATGCCAGCGCCATCAACGGCAACGCCATGCGCACTTACCTGACACGCGATGCAGATTTCTTCGTACCCTTGCAGGTGCGGGTACAAAAGGCACAACATGTGCAGGCCGACTTGTTTATCAGCATTCACGCCGATGCCTTTTTTACCCCCCATCCACAGGGCGCCAGCATCTTTGCGCTCAGTCAGGGGGGTGCCTCCAGCACCGCGGCACGCTGGATGGCAGCCAGGGAGAACAAGGCGGATCAAGTGGGTGGCTTGAATATCAAGACGCAGGATGTGCAGGTTAAACGCGCTTTGTTTGACATGAGCACAACGGCACAAATCAACGACAGCCTGAAGCTTGGCGGTGCCATGCTGGGCGAAATTGGTCGGGTCGGGAAACTGCACAAACCGAAGGTCGAACAGGCTGGTTTTGCCGTGCTCAAAGCACCCGATATTCCCAGTGTGCTGGTGGAAGCTGCCTTCATCAGCAACCCCGAGGAAGAGGCCAAACTCAACAGCAACGAGTACCAGCAGCAACTGGCCAATGCGCTGATGCGCGGCATTGAGGGCTATTTTTCCAAAAACCCGCCGCTGGCCAGGAATCGCAGCGTTTAAGTCTTTGGTTTAACCATGGTTTCATCCCAAGCAACCACCACGTCGGCGCGGTGCCGGGTTTGGGCGATGCACACAGCGTTGGGTTCGTCGGTTTGCCGGATCCAATAATGACCAATGGCGTGTTCGGCTCGACCGCTATGGCACCGGCAATGGGTTCTTCCAGATCACGCCGGAAGACCGGCGCGGAAAATCTGTTTCTGGGTCGTGAGATCATCAAACCCGGTACGCTGGGGCAGTGGCTGCGCCTGCTGGACAAGAAAGAAATGCTGGCACAAGCCATTGCGCGCATGCAGGAACTCAAGGTCGGCATTCGCTCCATGACGCAAGCGGTGGAGACGCTTTCGGGCGGTCAGCGCCAGTGCGTCGCGGTGGCCCACGCGGCTGCATTTGTGCAGCACGTGGTCATCATGGACGAACCGACCGCTGCGCTGGGCGTCAAGGAAGGCAATATGGTGCTGGAGCTGATCCGCCGGGTCCGCGACAAAGGTCTGCCGGTGATTTTGATCAGCCACAACATGCCGCACGTGTTCGAGATCGCTGATCGCATTCACATCCAGCGACTGGGCAAGCGCGCGGCGGTCGTCAACCCCAAAACCATCAGCATGAGTGACACCGTAGCGGTGATGACAGGCGCCAAGACGGTAGATGAACTGCCGGCCGACGCACACGCCTGAAGACCGCGCTGCATGCCGCAATGCTGTAAGGATGTAACCCCTCCAGCCTGGATTCAATGAAACTGATGAGCATGCAAAACCGCGATTCATTGCAACTGCACCGCAAAGTCCACACCACAGATGCGCCGAAGTTGCTCCGACCGCGCAGCTCCAACCACGTTGGCATGCGCGCTTTCAACGAGCGCGTGGTACTGCAGGCCATCCGGCTCAACGGTAGTCTGGCCAAGGCTGCACTGGCCCGCCTGACACGACTGACTGCACAAACCATTGGACTGATCACCACCCGACTGGAAGAGGACGACTTGTTGATTCGGCGCGAGCGCTTGCGTGGAGGTATGGGTCAACCCTCGGTGCCCCTGGCCTTGAATCCGGACGGTGCGTTTTCTCTGGGCGTCAAAATTGGGCGACGCAGCGCGGAGTGTTTACTGGTGGATTTCTGCGGTCAGGTGCGACAACGGCAACGCCTTGACTACCCGTTCCCCGATGCAGGTATCTTGTTGCCCGCCATCAACGCACGCATAAATGCCATGCGTGAATTGCTCGGACCGTTGAACTCACGACTGGTGGGTGTTGGCGTTGCTGCTCCTTTTCAACTCGGCGGCTGGCACAAGATGTTGGGCCTGTCGCAGGCGAAATCAGATCAGTGGAACCGGATCGATCTGGGCGCAAAGGTGCAAGCCATGACGGACCTGCCGGTTAGCTTTGCCAAAGACACAGCAGCAGCCTGCATGGCGGAACTGGTGAACGGTCGCGGGCGCAACCTGAGGAGTTTCTTGTACCTGTATGTCGACACTTTTGTCGGTGGTGGGCTGGTGATCAACTCGCATCTGCATGTGGGTGTTCACGGTAACGCTGGCGCCTTGGCATCACTACCCTCGTCCATTGCCAAGGGTGCTGCGGCGCCGGGGCAACTCATCAGCCTGGCCTCGTTATGGGAGTTGGAGCAAAGATTTCTTACCCATCGGCTTGACCCCAGCGCGGCGTACGATGAACGCGCCGTTACGGCGCCATTCCAGGCGCAAACCAATGCCTGGGTCAACAGCGCCGCCACAGCACTGGCGCACTGCGTGGTGAGTGGCGCGGCGTTCCTTGACATAGAGGCGGTGGTAATCGACGGCTCATTTTGTCGGCCATTGCTGGCCCTTTTGATTGCGCGCACCAACGAGGCCTTGCAAAGTTACAACTGGGAGGGTCTATGGCCCGCCAGCCTCGTGGCCGGAAGTGTGGGACCTGATGCGGGCGCGCTGGGCGGCGCACTATTACCCCTGCACGCCAACTTTGCCCCTGACCAGGACTTGTTTCTGAAGGTGGGGGCTTAAACAGACCTTCGGCGCAACTTCCAGGCGCCAAACAGAATCAAAATTCCCGGAAGTAAGATCATGGCCCATATGATTTTGTCCAGATGCTCTTTGACTAGTGGGAAGTTGCCGAAAAAATAGCCAATGGTGATGATGCCCACCACCCACAGAGCGCCACCGGTCACATCAAAAAAAGTAAATCGGGTGCGGGTCATCTTTGCCACGCCCGCCACAAAAGGTGCAAACGTTCTCAAAAAGGGCATGAAACGCGCCGCCACCAGGGTGATACCGCCGTAGCGTTCGTAGAAATCGTGGGCCCGGTCGAAGGCCGCTTTATTGAACAGTCTGGAACTTTCCCATTTGAAAACCCGGGGGCCAAAGTAGCGACCTATTGTGTAATTTGACTGGTTGCCCAACACCGCCGCCGCCAGCAACAACCCCACCGAGACTGGGTAACTCATTAACCCGACACCGCACATGGCACCGACCACAAACAGCAATGAATCGCCCGGCAAGAACGGCATGATGACCAAGCCGGTCTCCACAAAGATCACCAGAAACAGCAGCGCGTAAACCCATAAGCCATAGTTGCGAACAAAAGTCTCCAGGTACTTGTCAACATGAAGTATGAAGTCCAGGAGGAAGATTAATAAGTCCATGGAGCTGGATAATAGCCTCTGTGAATACTGACTTTTCCCCCGCCCAGCACCGCCCAATTCTCGAACTGCCCGATGAGTTGATCAGCCAGATCGCTGCTGGTGAGGTGGTGGAGCGGCCGGCCTCGGTGGTGCGCGAGTTGCTGGACAATGCGCTGGACGCCGGAGCCACCCAGGTCACGGTGCGGCTGCAGGCAGGTGGTGTGCGACTGATCGCCGTGGAAGACGATGGCGCTGGCATTCTGCGCGAAGAACTACCGCTTGCATTCAAGCGCCATGCCACCAGCAAGATCAGCAACCTGCTCGATCTTGAGTCTGTCGCTACCATGGGTTTTCGAGGTGAGGCGTTAGCCGCCATCAATTCAATAGCCGATTGCGCCTTGTTTTCAAGGCCTGCAGGCCAACCCAGTGCCTACTGCCTGGATGGACGAACCGGCGAGCTCAAACCAGTGGCCCGCAGCACAGGTACCACGGTCGAAGTCAAAGAATTGTTTTTCAGTACACCGGCGCGGCGAAAGTTTCTCAAAACCGATGCCACCGAACTGGCGCATTGTGTCGAAGCGGTGCGCCGACACGCGCTGGCACGCCCCGACGTCGGCTTTGCCATCTGGCACGAAGGCAAGTTGAGGGAGCAGTGGCGTCGCAGTGAGAACAGAGGCTATGCGCTCGCTGCGCTGGAGCAACGTCTGGCCGATGTGCTGGGCACAGAATTCATCGAACGCTCGGTATGGGTGGACTACCAGACCAGCGCGAGCCCAGACCGCGCGGACAACTCGCATCGAGTCCGGGTCTGGGGCCGGGCCGGCATTCCCGACGCCGCGCGCGCGCGCGCCGACCACCAGTTTTGCTATGTCAACGGCCGCTTTGTTCGCGACAAAGTGCTGAGCCACGCAGTTCGCAGTGCCTACGAAGATGTGCTGCACGGTCAGCGCCAGCCAGTCTACGCCCTCTACGTCGAACTTGACCCGCGGCGAGTGGACGTCAATGTGCACCCGACCAAGATCGAGGTACGCTTTCGCGACAGCCGCGAAGTTCATCAAGCGGTGCGCCATGCGGTGGAAGATGGGCTCGCCGTGCCACGCTCAAGCCTGCCCCACAACTTCTCGGCAGACTTTAATGCCCGGAGCGTTGACGCATCAGATGTGGTGCAAGCAGCCCTGTACTCGGCGCAACCGGCGATTCATTTTGAAGCCGACAGCGGGCACCGGGTAAGCGAACTGGGGATGCTTTGGGGTGAGCCCAGCGCTCGGACCAGACCTTTCGAGACCGCGTTAGACGCTTCGACAAGTTCAGTGCCAATGGACGGTCCGTCGTCCAAGCTGCCGACCGGCGACTGGCCTTTGGGCCGTGCCCTGGCGCAGTTGCAAGGCATCTACATCCTGGCCGAAAACGCGCAGGGGCTGATCATTGTCGACATGCACGCTGCCCACGAGCGCATTGTTTACGAGCGCTTGAAAAGCCAGCTGGCTGCGGTTGGCACAGCACCCGGCAATGCCATGGCCAGGCTGGCCAGTCAACCGCTGCTGATTCCAGCCACTTTTGCGGCCACTGCCAGCGAGGTCGCCACCGCCGAGGTTCACGCTGAAACCTTGCAAACCCTGGGTCTGGAAATCACCGTCTTTTCGGCTAAAACGCTGGCTGTGCGTGCCGTGCCGGTCACCCTGGCCCGCGGAGATGCGGCCGAATTGGCACGCAGTTTGCTAGCCGAATTAAGCCAGCACGACGCCAGCACAGTCATCCAGCGAGCGCAAAACGAGTTGCTATCCACCATGGCCTGCCACGCCGCAGTGCGGGCCAATCGTCAGCTGACACTGGAAGAGATGAATGCACTGCTGCGCCAGATGGAAGCCACCGACCGATCTGACCAGTGCAACCATGGGCGGCCTACCTGGCGACAACTCAGCATCACCGACTTGGACAAGCTGTTTTTACGGGGCCGTTAATAAAACGTTACCTGTTGTTACTTTTACAACAAGCGTGGTGCAGTGTCACGAAGTACTAAACCACCGCCTTCAATCGCGTCAGCATTTAGATGCCATTCTCGATTGGGAATGACTTAAGTTTATAGCCGAATCCAATCCCGTATTGCCATTCGTTTTCAGGCCTAAAAGGCTTGACTAAAATCAATTCAAGTACCAATAAATGTAATATTAAAATTATTTTTTTACTTTTAGTTGCAATTTAAAACAAATTTTATACAATTCAACCAAGGGATCACCGAGCATCAGGTCACTTGATCTGGAGGAGAACCCGAAAGGAAGCATCATGTTTAAGACACTTGTAATTGCATCTGCTCTAGTCTTGGCATCAACAGCCCAGGCTGGCTCGTTTTCCGGTTCAACCCATGATTTTTCGCGTGGCAATAGCGCCACAAATGCCTGTGCGGTCTGCCACACGCGAACATCGGGTCTCGAAACGGGGGCAGCGGTCTTTACACCTTACACATCCACGACGATGCAGGCAAAAGGTGGTGGTCAACCCGGGGCATCCTCGAAACTATGTCTGGCCTGTCATGACGGAGTGCTGGCATCCAATAACTTCAAGATAGCCGGTAAATCAAACCTGGGCACCAACCTTTCCAACGACCATCCAATTGGCATCGTCTACGACGATGGACTTGCCGCTGCAGATGGTTCGCTGCACGCGACAACACATAACGTGACAATCGGTGCGGGTGCACAGACAAAATCAGGGACCATCGCGGTCAGCATGCTGTCAAGCGGCAAAATGGAATGCACCACTTGCCACGATGTACACAACACGTTCACCGCAGACGGTGGTAAAGGGCTGATCAAGGTATCGATGGTGCAAAGCTCCCTGTGCACAACCTGCCACGACAAATAGCAAATAGGTGGAACGGCGCAGCGCTGAGTCAGCGATCGCGAACTGACTCTATGGACAGTTGTATGCGCCAGCTAGTGTCCATACCAGCGGGTCGTGGAAAGCGCACGATTGCATCACGGCTGACACTTTCAACACGTTTTGCAAGCTGCGCCCTTTCTTCTTGGGCTAACAGCACACGCATTTGATCAGTTGTTGCGCTCTGTTGCGCATTGTTGACCCCAACCACATTGTTTGTCGTCACGACGCGAGGACTGTTGTCGATGAGCGCCAGATTCGTCTGGTTGGCGCTGACTTCCAGGCGCCCGTCGGTTGGGTGAAAATCAACAGACACGCTTTCACGCGCTTGCACCTGCGGCTTGACGACAAATTCCGCATCCAGTGTCGCCAGCACGCCAGTGACATGCACGCAGGCATCAAGCACGCCTGCGGGCCAGTTACTGATCGTCTGTGCAAAAAGTTCAGCATTACCGCGAAGATCGCTGTTAACTACACAAGGTTTGGGCAAGGGTAAGTCAGCCTGCAAGCCCCACCATATTGCGGCACCTTTGTCCAGCCCACCCCCAGGCGATGCGTAAAGCGCGGCCAAGCGAGAACGAGCACTGCGGGCGCCAGCGTCAGCAGCTCGCAAGTAAAGGCGGGACGCCCGCTCCGTGTTCTGTTTCAAACAAAGACCCTGCTCGAACATCGCGCCACCCAGCAGCAAGCCCTCCGGGCTACCGCCAGACAGTGCAAGATTGAGTTGACGAGCCGCCTCAACACAATCCCTCGCCTCAATGGCCTTGATAACTCCCTTCGTGGCCTCACTCGCCGCCGCCGCCGACATAGAAGGCGAAACGGTAGCAAGGCTGACAAGAAATACGAGCAAAATATTTTGAGTACGCATGGCAAAAATTTGAATGCTATTACTAAACCAAGACTGGCGCCACAGCTGCGCAATTTTTGGCAATGAAATCAGCATGGGTCGGCATGACATCCACACAAGCTTTGATCACACTTTCCACCTCTTCCAGGTAGTTCTGAATTTCTTCTTCACCGAGCAAATCTGTCAAAGGATGATAAGACCTGGGTTGGATACGCTGGCCGTGCATCACTTGCAGCCAACTGACTTTGGTAAACAACTCATTGCCTTCCCTGTACACCCGGCCATTGGTTCGGAACAAATCCATTCTGTTTTTCAGGGTTTCCGGTACCTTCATCTCACGGCAATAGTTCCAGAAGTCAGAATCCTTACGCTCGGTTGCCTTGTAATGAAGAATGATGAAATCGCGCACCCAGTCGTACTCCTGGTCCATGATGCGGTTGTATTGAGCAACATCCTCTTCCTCAAAGCTGGCGGCCGGAAAAAAGGTCAACAGGTGAGCAATACCCATTTGAATCAAATGAATGCTGGTTGATTCAAGCGGCTCCAGGAATCCGCTGGACAACCCGATGGATACACAATTCTTGTTCCATGCCCTTTTTCGCTTTCCCGCAGTGAACTTCACAGTGCGGGGATCTGCCATTGGCGCACCGTCAAGATTACTCAATAACAGTGCTGTGGCTTCATCCTCACTCATGAACCGGCTGGAAAACACGTGTCCATTGCCAGTTCGGTGCTGCAATGGAATTCTCCACTGCCAGCCAGCGCTTCTGGCGGTCGACCTCGTATAGGGGGTGAGTTCCTTCACCGACGTGCAAGGAATCGCTATCGCCCTGTCGCAGGGCAACCAATGCGACCAATCGTCATAACCCGTCTTCAAAGCGCCTTCGATCAACAGCGCACGAAAACCGGAACAATCAATGAACAGGCTCCCCTCTATTTTGTGGCCACCTTCCAGAATGACGGATTCAATATGACCATCGCCTTCGCGAATGGCGACATCGACTATCTTTCCCTCAATTCGAGTGACACCGCGCGCCTCACTGAATTTCCGTAAAAACTTGGCGTAAAGCCCGGCATCGAAGTGGAATGCATGGGCAATTTGAGCCAGCGGCGAATTGGGCATATCCGACTGCGCCCGAATAAACTTATTCTGCAGGCAGGCCGCAGTGTTGATTGAGTAATGATCCAAACCCTGCGCCTTACCAGCCAGATATTGCTTGAGCCAATACTGATGGAAATCGACCGTCCAGTTGTCTTGCCCGATCACACCAAATCCATGGATGTACCGATCGCCGAGGCGCCCCCAGTTAACGAATTCGATACCCAATTTGAATGAGGCTTGCGTCTCGCGAACAAATTCATCTTCGTTCAACTCAAGTAGCCGATTGAACAAATTGATCATGGGGATGGTGGCTTCACCAACTCCGATCGTGGCGATTTCATCGGACTCGACCACCTTGATGTTGTATTTGCCTTTAAGCACTTTGGAAAGCGCCGCCGCTGTCATCCAGCCAGAGGTCCCACCGCCGACGATAACCACATCACCGATTTTGCATTGATCCATCACCTTGACTCCACTCATAGCTAATAGTCAGTCATTCTGACTCATCACGATTCGCAACCGCAAAAAACAAACCCCTTGCCAATTTGACTCGGCAAGGGGTTTCATTAAGTCAGGTAATCAATACTTGTACGACAACTTGAACATGATGGTCTTGCCAGTCTTGTTTTCGGAGTCAACCGATCCGTCTGCCTTCAACTGGCGATACACCGGAGCATTCAGGTTATTGCCTTCCAGCCGCATACCCAGTCCTTTGAACGGGCCTTCCTGGACTTCATAGCCAACCTGGGCAGACAACCAGGTCGAGCCCTGGATGTAGCGCAAGGTCGGGTAACCGCCGATCGCATCATTGGCAACGCTGCCGACATAGGTGGAACGGTAGTTGTTTGCAATAAATGCGCTGAAGCCGGCCTTTTCATAGTACAGAGTCAGCTTTGCATTGTGCGTTGACAGGCCTGGCAAGGGGATTGTCTGCCCACCCGAGGGTACCTGCTGTGACGGGTTCAGGCCAATCAGGTTCGGCATGTTGACCGAGCTTGAGGTTGTCGAGATGCTTCCGTTGGCTCCGAAGCCATCCAGGATCGGAACAAGCAGGTTGAATGGTGCTGAAGCAGTCAATTCGATACCGCGCAGGCTACCGCCAGTTCCGTTGACCGTGGTCGTGTAAGTTCCAACTGTACCTGCCGGCGGAGTGGTCAAGCCGAGCGCAGATACATAGCCGGCAAAGTCGTAAGCCGTGTTGGTTGCGGGCGTAATGTAAGTGTCGAGCTGTTTGTAGAACGCCGCCGCACTTACGTAACCCTTCTTGCCAAAGTATTTCTCGAACGACAGGTCAAAGGCAAGGGCTTTAAACGGTTTCAGCAGCGGGTTGCCAGATGAGCCCACAAACTTGCCGAAGGTCGCCGTGTCGCCGGCGTTGGTGTCCACGCTTGCAGCGAAAGAATTTCGCATGTCGGTCAGGGTCGGACGAGCGATTTGCTCAGCCACACCCAAACGCAGCAAATTCCCGGAGCCGAGGTCGCCAGTCAAGTTCAGGGACGGCAGGAAATCAGTATAGGTGGTTCCATTCGTCGTCAGCGACTGTGCCGGATTGGTCAAGACGACGCCAGAACCGATGCCGGCCTGATAGCCGCTAGAGGATTGGTCCGTGTTGACAATCTGCACGCCGACATTGCCGCGGACCGGAATCTTTGCGAATTCGGTATCAATTCCTGCCTTGACATAGCCGGTGAAGACCTTTTCCTTGACACCCCAGGTCTTCGACAGAATATCGTCATTGAATTTGCGCAGCAGCACGGCACCGGGCCACAAACCGGCCGTCGGGTCAAAGGTCAACAAATTGAGACCTGTGCCACCCACATTCGTCGCGACATAGGCATTTGCCGGGAATGAAAACGGATCATGGCCGCCATTGGTAGCCGAAACAATCAAGCCTTCATCGGTGACGCGGTCCTTAGTGCGATTGGTGTAGTTGGCACCGAATTGAACCTCGGTGAACATCGACCCCTCTGCCAAATCATGCTTCAGATCGAAGCGGATGGCATTGACGCTGTCCCTGATGGTCGGGCCTTTCGAGTAACCGGCTTGCGGCACGCCGGAAATGCCGCTCCAACCGGTTTGGTCACGGATTTTGATCACATTGGGGTCGGTATAGCTGAGCGGGCTGCCCAGGGTAAATCTGGCGCTGCCGCTGGTGGTATCAAAAGACAGGGTGTCAGCACCGGGAATGCCGGCGTAGGCTTCGATGTCGCGCTCGACACGCTCGGCTGAATTGTGGCTCAGATCAAGCGCTGCGGTCCATCCGCTTTCCATCTTCAGCGTGTTCTTCCAGCCCAGTGATTTGACAACGTCATTGTCAAAGATGATTTCGGTGCGATCAATCAGACCGTTCGGGCTTGCGCCCATCTGAAAGGTTCCGCTGGTGGCTACACCGTTGACAACCGTTGCATTGGTAAGGCTGGAGAAACTACCACCCTGAATCCGCGCTTCCTTCTTGGCGGTGTCGGCGGTGGCGTAGAACAAATCCAGTTGACTGCTGAAGTTCGGGTTCGGCTTGAAAGCGATAATCGCGGCAGCGCCGGTGCGATTGTCCGTGATCCTTCTGCTGGTGAAGTCGACGCCGTTGCCGAAGCCCTTCACTGTGACGCCGGGCATCACGGTCCCATCTGTCAAGGTTGCGGTGCCTGTTGCATCACCCCAGCCACCCGTGGCGATTTCATTGCTTGTGCCATCGACGCGGACCAAGCCAAGAGCGATGCCGAGTTTGCGATCAAAAAACTGGTCAATGTAGGTCAAGCTCTTGCGGGTACCCGTCCCTTCAGGCACGCCATCCAGGCCAACACCCGTGCGAACCTTTTCAAGGTTGGCAGATAGCACACGGCTACTGAAATTCAAAGGATCGATCAAGCGGTTGTCAATTGTGCCGGCAAGGCCAGCAGTCATCAGGGCTGCATCGGTCGTCTTGTAGACCGTTGCGCCAGCGATGAGTTCGGCCGGATAAACACTCATATCAACCGCACGACTGTCGCCGGTGCTGGTCTGTTCACGGCCGTTCAATAAGTAGCCGTTGAAGTCCGGGCCAAGGCCGCGAATGCTGATGTTGGAGGCCTGTCCAGACTTGGTGCGCTGCGTGGTCACACCGGGCAAGCGCGCCAGCGACTCGGCAATGGTGGTGTCTGGCAGCTTGCCTATATCTTCAGCCGAAATTGCTTCAACGATAGAGTCGGAATTCCTCTTAACCGAGATGGCATCTTCAATACCCTTGCGAATGCCGGTCACTGTGACCGTGCTCAAGGTGGGGTCAGCTTGCTGGGCGTAGACATAGCCCGTTGTCATCAGCAACGCAGCGCAACCAGCAGCTACTGGCGCCAGCTTGAACACGGAATGCCGTGACGCAAACGTTTTGCCACGCTTAGTCGAGGAAGTTTTCATTAAATAGTCTCCTGTTGCTCATCGAATTGATAGTTACCTCTGAACGGCAGCTCAAAAGGTTACGAAAATAATGGGTGATCCCAATCACTCAATGACGTTTGTACCAAAACAAGAGATTTATTTTTATGGTAGAAACCCTAATTTCTATTCAAGTATTCTAAATTTCCTTCATTTATTGCGATTTTTCGGCATTTTCACAACTACTTTCCCTCAATCTCAGAGAAATTGCGGGTTTTCCATAGGTCATCCTTTAATTTAATGTAGCTAAATTACACATATACTTCGCACACTTCTTCCACAGACTCATCACCTCATTGTGTTGGTTAGTCCCTGACACGTTTTTGACTAAGGAAAACAAAGTGCGAAACAACCTACCCCGAATCCTGGTGTCCTGTGCCTGCGCACTGAGCCTGGCCC
>JANXLW010000048.1 GCA_025354965.1 Betaproteobacteria bacterium | reverse complement strand
GTCAAACAGATCGACCGCCACACCGGCTTTGCTCAACACGTCTGCGGCCATCAAACCGGCCGGGCCGCCGCCGACCACCACGGCCTTTATTTCTTTGTCCATAGTGCGCCTTTTGATGCCGTCGACATCATGACAATTTCCGTTCGACCTGAAGCTGTCCAGGGACCCTTCGCCCAGTCGCCTCGTCGCTCCTTCGATAAAACTTCAACCACGGTTGCCATCGGGCAGTTCCACCACGGCCCCTTGCGCTGTCAAAAACGCAGCGCGCACCGGTTCATTCGGATAGACCGTGCGCACCGCCTGGCGGTAGGTTTGCAACTGGTCGACCAGGGCGGCATCCCCCAGCGGCGCACTGTGAGATTTGTAGTCCAGCACCCACCATTCGCGCGTGTCTTTGCGCTGCACCAGGCGGTCCAGAAACTTCATCTCACCCTGGAACATCAGGCCGACCTCGTTGCCTTGCCAGTCCAGCAACTCGGCGCGCCAGGCCCAGGCTGCGTCGCCGTGCAGGATGCGCAATGCCATGCTGGCGGCGCGTGACGCGTCCGGCGGACTCAATCCAAACTCGCGTTCGACTGCCCGCTGGTTGCTTGATCCTGCGTCGCCCCATTGCAGCAAACGGTGCATGGCTTGGCCGATGCGGGCGGTAGACGAGCCGCTTTTTACCGCGTCGGCAGCCTCAGCGTCAAACTCGTTCACTCTATTATCAATAGCTAAGTATTCAGAATTCACGGGAACATCCGGCACTTTTAAGAGCATGGGAAGCGTTTTGAGCTGAAACAAGGCCGCGTTTTGGCCTTGTGCGTCTGAGCCATTCCAGTGATGCGGCTCACGGGACGACTGCGCCGCGCCAAGATCGTCCAGCACTGGCAGCGGCGCAGCCTGCGTTGCCAGGCCCGACAAACGCGCCCACCAGCTGGCCGGGGCGGGGCGGTGCGGCACAATGCTCGAAATCGCAAGCGTGTGCTGGGCCCGCGTGGTGGCCACGTACAAGGCATTCAGTTCCTCGCGCTCACGTTCGACCTGCTCGGCCGCCAACAAGTCCGTAGCGCACAAAGGTGGCGATTTTTCGCTGGCCAAAAAGATGAACTTGGTGGGTGCCGCCGCTTCACCCGGCCAGTCCACCAGCACCCCCATGGTGGACGCGGCGGGTGTGGCCGAATCGGTGTCCAGCAACAACACGGCACGGGCTTCCAGCCCCTTGGCGCCGTGCACGGTGAGCAGGCGCACGGCGTTGGCCACCACCGCTGCCGGGGCTTGCACGCCGCCGCTTTTCAGCGTGCGCACAAATCCGTAAGGCGTGGCAAAGCGGCCACCGCCCAGTTGCAAAGACGCCGCCAGCAGCGCCGTCAAATT
>JANXLW010000021.1 GCA_025354965.1 Betaproteobacteria bacterium | reverse complement strand
CTGAGTGCCAGGCCCGACTCACCGGCGCGGCCGGTGCGCCCTATGCGGTGTACGTGCACCTCGGCGTCGGGTGTGATGGTGACATTGATCACCGCTTCCAGTTGCGTGATGTCCAGGCCACGCGAGGCGACGTCGGTGGCCACCAGCACCGAGCAGCTGCGGTTGGAAAACTGTGCCAGCACCTGGTCGCGCTCGCGCTGTTCCAGTTCGCCATACAGCGCCAGCGCGTTGAAGCCCTGCGCCTGCAGGTAACCGACCAGGTCTTTGCACTGTTGTTTGGTGTTGCAAAACGCCAGCGTGCTGATCGGGCGAAAGTGATTCAGCAGCATTGCCACCGCTTCAAAGCGGTTGGCGCGCGTGACCTCATAAAAGCGTTGTTCGATCAGGCTCTCGGCGCGTGCTGCTTCGACCTTGATTTGCACCGGCTCGCGCATGAATTGCCGGGCCAGTTTCTCGATACCTTCCGGGTAAGTGGCGGAGAACAACAGTGTTTGGCGTTCTTTAGGGCATTGTTTGGTGACGGTGGCGATGTCGTCGAAAAACCCCATGTCCAGCATGCGGTCGGCCTCGTCCAGCACCAGTGTGTTGAGGGTCTCAAGGTTTAAATATTCACGCTCCAGGTGGTCCATGACGCGCCCCGGCGTGCCCACCACAATGTGGGCACCCTGCTCCAGCGAGGCGCGCTGGCCGCGCAGCGCCACACCACCGCACAGGGTGACGACCTTGATGTTGTCGCAGGCGCGCGCCAACCGACGAATCTCCACCGTGACCTGGTCGGCCAGTTCACGCGTTGGGCACAGCACCAGGGCTTGCACGGCAAAGCGGCGCTGGTTCAGGTTGGTGAGCAAGGTGAGTGCAAAAGCCGCGGTCTTGCCGCTGCCGGTCTGGGCCTGCGCAATCAGGTCTTTGCCGAGCAAAGCGGTGGGCAGGCTGGCCGCCTGTATCGGCGTCATTTCCAGATAACCCAGTTGCTCCAGGTTGGCCAGCGTAGCGGGGTTCAGTGCCAGGCTGGCGAAGCTGTTGCTGCAAGTCTGGGTGGCGACGTTGGTGGTCTTCTTTTCTGTGGAGCTCATGGGGTGATTATCCGTACCTCAACTTCTTGGGCAAAATGGGGCATGCAGCACCGACATGACATTGAGAGGCGCCTGACCGATCTGGAGATCAAGGCCAGCTTCACCGAAGATTCACTGGATCAACTGAACCAGATCATCGTTCGCCAGCAACAGCAAATCGACATCCTGACGCGTGAAATTGCTCATCTGCGACAGTCAAGCACGGATGGTGGCCTGGGGCCTGCGCGTAACTTGCGCGATGAACTGCCGCCGCATTACTGATACCCGTTGGGCTGGGTAACGGCTGCACAGTATGGTTCCAAGTTGTTCCGTCGGCGATACGAGGCACTTCTACAATCGCCGGATCGGAGCGCAACAGATGGCATTTCCAATCAGGCACCTTGCATGACCCCACTCCACATCTCCACGGCATTCGATTCCGGCACCATCGAGGTGTTGAGCCTGGCCGACGCCAAGGACATCCAGCTCCACATCCGGCGCGACAACGCCAGTGAATTTGCGCAGTGGTTTCATTTCTGCCTGCAGGGCGCCGGCGGACTGGCTGTAACGCTGCGGTTTTTGAATGCTGGCAGTAGTGCCTATCCGAAAGGCTGGGAGGGTTACCGCGTGGTGGCGAGTTATGACCACCAGCACTGGTTTCGCATCGCCACGCAGTTTGACGGCAAGGAGATGAGCGTCAACATCACACCCCAGACGCACAGCATTTACTGCGCCTACTTCGAGCCCTACTCGCATGAGCGTCATCTGGATTTGATCGGCTCGGCCGCTGCATCAGACACGGTGCAGGTGCAGCATCTGGGCCAAACGGTGGACGGGCGCGACGTGACGCTGTTACGCATCACCGATGAACAAAGTGTCACCGCGACGGCGCAGAAAAAAAAGATCTGGCTGATTGCGCGCCAGCATCCCGGCGAAGCCATGGCCGAATGGTTTGTGGAAGGGTTTCTGGAGCGTCTCCTTGATGGCGATGACCCGGTGGCCCGCGTGCTGTTATCAAAAAGCGTTTTTTACGTGGTGCCCAACATGAATCTGGATGGCGCCGTGCGCGGCAATCTGCGCACCAATGCTGCCGGTGCCAACCTGAACCGCGAATGGCAAAGCCCCAGCCTGGAAAAGTCACCGGAAGTGTTTTGGGTGCGCCAGAAAATGATGGACGTGGGCGTCGACCTCAATCTGGACGCGCATGGCGACGAAAATCTACCCTACAACTTTTGTGTCGGCACCGAGGGCACTCCAGGCTATTCGCCCCGCATTGAGGCGCTGGAAGGCAGTTTCAAAGCGGCATGGCAGAGCACCTGTCCCGATTTTCAAACAGCACAAGGCTACAGCCGCGCCAAGCCGGGTGAGGCCAATATGACGCTGGCCACCAACTGGATCGGGCAGAACTTTGACTGCCTGGCCTTCACCATCGAGATGCCGTTCAAGGACAACGCGAATTTGCCGGACGAAGTGGTGGGCTGGAGTGGCGAACGCTCAAAGAAGCTCGGCGCCAGCGTGTTGTTGCCTATTTTGGCGGTGCTGGACCAACTGCGCGACAAGCCATGACGGACGCCAGGAACCCACCCACATTTCGTCGCGCTGCACCGCCCCCTGGTCGGGCGCCAGTCGGCACCACAGGTGTGGTCAACACCAGCGGCACCCTGCGTCTGAACAAACGCATGGCCGAGCTGGGGCTGGCGTCGCGCCGCGAGGCGGACGACTGGATCGGCCGCGGCTGGGTCAAGGTCAACGGTGAAGTCGCGACCATGGGCATGCAGGTGACACCGGATGTGCGCATTGAAATAGCCAAGCAGGCGCAGGGTCAGCAGGCCAATCAGGTGACGATTTTGCTCAACAAGCCGATGGGCATTGTGAGCGGCCAGGCCGAAGACGGCCACCTGCCCGCCATCACCCTGATCCAGCCGCAAAACCGCTGGACCGAGGACAACGCGCGGTTTTTCTTCCACCCCAAGCAGCTCCAAAGCCTGG
>JANXLW010000010.1 GCA_025354965.1 Betaproteobacteria bacterium | reverse complement strand
CAGGGTCTGGTGAGGCAACCTTTTCGCCGCCGATGAATTCGCTTGCTATTCTATCAAAATGTGCATACAATTTGACTCGTGCAGATTGCCTTTAATCCAGAAAAAAACGAGCGAAATATCCGTGAACGCAATCTGCCGTTCCCCCCCGTGCCAGAATGACCTGCTACACCCACCCCTGATAGTTTAGAGAGCAAAGAGGTAGGTATGAAGATCAATCATCAAGCCAAGGCACAGATGCATGCAGCCAGGAATTTCGCCGATACAGGCGCATCGCAAGGAGCCCGAAGGGCGACTGCAGATGCGCCTGTATCGGCGCGGCCATTGTCGCCGGGCATCGACTCCGAAGTCGTGGCAGTGGCCAAACGCCGGCGCTTTAGCAATGCCGACAAGCGCCGCATCGTGCTTGCCGCTGCCGCGTGCACCAAGCCCGGTGAAATTGGCGCACTGATGCGCCGCGAGGGCGCGTACTCATCCTCACTGGCCACCTGGCGACGCCAATACGCGGGGGGTGAGCTCACTGGCACGGCGTCCAAAAAGCGTGGCCCAAAAATTGACCCTGCCCGTGCAGAACTCAAGCAACTGGCGGCGCTGATGCGCGAGCGTGACAAGTTGAAGATCCAACTGAGCAATGCGCAGCTTGTCATTGAGGTTCAAAAAAAAGTTGCCGCGTTGTTGGAGCAACTCGAGCCTTCACGCAAGTTCGCGAGTCCTTGATGGCTGGCACACTTGAACTCACACCTGCGATTGGCAATGCTGCTGCATGTCGCGCCATGGGCCTGTGGCGGGGTGCGCCAGGGCGGCACAAGGCCCGGACCCATCGCGCCGCCTTTGTGGGGCCGCCCTCGGCGCCCAGGCCAGCGCGCCCACGCTCGGCGCTGGCCTTGAGTGGGGCAGAGCAGCTATTGGTGCTGCAAACCCTGTGCAGCGAACGCTTCGCAGACACCGCCCCAGCGGCGGTGCACGCCACCTTGCTGGATGAAGGCTGTTACCTGGGTTCGGTGCGCACCATGTACCGCGTGCTGGCGGCCAACGCCAGCAGCACCGAGCGGCGCCGTCAGCGCAGCCACCCGGCCTATGCCAAGCCTGAGCTGCTGGCCATCGCGCCCAACCAGGTCTGGTCGTGGGACATCACCAAGCTCAAGGGGCCTGCAAAATGGACTTGTTTCCACCTCTATGTCATCCTGGACATCTTCAGCCGTTACGTTGTCGGCTGGTTGATTGCGCCACGCGAGAGCGCTGAGCTGGCCCAGCAACTCATTGCCCAAACCGTGGCGCGTCACGATGTGATACCCGGTGCGCTGACGCTGCATGCGGATCGAGGCACATCCATGCGCTCCAAGCCGGTAGCCAGTTTGCTGGTTGACCTGGACGTGACCAGGAGCCACAGCCGCCCCTACACCTCGGACGACAACCCTTATTCGGAGTCGCAGTTCAAAACCATGAAATATCGCCCCGACTTCCCTGAACGCTTTGGCAGCATCGAGGACGCGCGAAGTCATTGCCAAACATTTTTTGCCTGGTACAACGAACGGCACTGTCATTCAGGCATTGGCCACATGGCACCCCACAGCGTGCACTATGGCCAAGCGCAGGCCATCCGCGTGATCCGACAAGTGACGCTGAACGCCGCGTTTGATACCACACCCCATCGATTCAAGGGCATCCGCCCTTGCCTAAAACCCATGCCAACAGCGGCCTGGATCAACCCACCGCCAGAGCAAAGGAAGCCGACTGAAACAGCACAACCCTGCACAGTAAATTTATGACCCAAGGTGTAGCAAAGTCATTGACACGTTCCGGGTGCGCGCCAATATGATTTTGATGGCGGCCACGGGGTATTCCGACCTTGTGATTGCACAGGAGCTCGGTGTGAGCGCGCCACGGGCGCGTCGCTGGGTGGCACGCTACGTCAAACTGGGCCTTGCGGGGTTGGAGAAAGA
>JANXLW010000399.1 GCA_025354965.1 Betaproteobacteria bacterium | reverse complement strand
GTGAGAGGGGCGAGGTCTTCATGTCCATGGGTGATTCCTTGAGTCAAATACGGGAGAAACTGCTAAAATTTGGTTGAATCAACCAGATTTAGTTGAAAGAAGAATTTCTATGCATGCTGTTGGGTTATTTGATGCAAAAACTCACTTGAGTGAATATGTCATGCGGGCTGAGGCGGGTGAAGAAGTCATCATCATGCGGCACAACAAGCCCGTGGCTAAGATTGTGCCACTGCACGGCAAGGCAGAGCCGTCGCGGATTCCGAAATTCGTGCAGCGCACCTTTGACATGGGCCTGCCGTTGGTCGATCTGACAAAGGCGAATCAATTGGCGGGGGAACTGGAAGATATGGAAGTGATTGCCAAGATGGCCCGAGGCGCATGAAACTGCCCGATGTGAATCTGTTGCTGTATTCGGTCAACCAGCGCAGCCCCAACCACGAACGGGCGTCCAAATGGCTTGAGGCCGCGTTTCGCGAAAGCGCTGGCGTGGGTTTTGCCTGGATTGTCCTGGTGGGTTTCATCCGCCTGTCCACGCGGCAAAACATCATGCCTGCGCCGCTCGCGCTGGGAGACGCTTTGGCCCTTGTCGACGGCTGGCTGAACCATCCCCGCGCCAAAGTCATCCATCCTGGCCCGCGCCAGGCAGATCTATTGGCCCGCCTGCTCTTCGCTGTTGGCTCGGGTGGCAATTTGACCAACGACGCCCATCTGGCCGCCATCGCGATGGAGCACGGCGGCACCATCGCCACTTTTGACGAAGACTTCAAAAAATTTTCCGGCCTGAGTCTTGAACTCCTGCCATCAGCCCAACGCCGTGCCTGACATGCATCGCCACACCCATCCCCATCGCAAACGTTTTTGAACATCACCGAATGACAAATTCCGCTTCCCCTTCCTTCTCCGTCGCCGACATCCGCAAAACCTTCCTCGACTTTTTTGCAAGTAAGGGCCACACCGTTGTGCCTTCCAGCTCGCTCGTGCCCGGCAATGACCCGACCCTGATGTTCACCAACTCGGGCATGGTGCAGTTCAAGGACGTGTTCCTGGGCACTGACAAACGCAGCTACGTGCGCGCGGCCAGCGTGCAGGCCTGTCTGCGCGCCGGCGGCAAACACAATGACCTGGAAAACGTGGGCTACACCGCGCGGCATCACACCTTCTTCGAGATGCTGGGCAACTGGAGTTTTGGCGACTACTTCAAGCGCGACTCGCTCAAATGGGGTTGGGAGCTGCTCACGCAAGTCTACAAACTGCCCGCGGAAAAATTGACGGCCACCGTCTACATTGACGACCAGGAAGCCTACGACATCTGGACCAAAGAGATCGGCCTGCCGCCTGAACGCGTGATCCGCATTGGCGACAACAAGGGCAAAAAATACGCGTCCGACAACTTCTGGATGATGGCCGATACAGGGCCTTGCGGCCCCTGCAGCGAAATCTTTTACGACCACGGCGCGCACATCCCCGGCGGCCCACCCGGCAGCCCCGGCGAAGACGGCGACCGCTTCATTGAAATCTGGAACCACGTGTTCATGCAGTTCGACATGCAGGCCGATGGCTCACTCATCCAACTGCCCGCGCCTTGTGTGGACACCGGCATGGGCCTGGAGCGCCTGGCCGCCATCTTGCAACACGTGCACAGCAATTACGAGATCGACATTTTTGACGCGCTGATCAAGGCGGCGGCCCGGGAGACCGGCTGCACCGACCTCGACAACAAGAGCCTGCGCGTGATTGCCGACCACATCCGCGCCACCGCCTTCCTGGTGAGTGACGGCGTGCTTCCTTCCGCCGACGGGCGCGGCTACGTGCAGCGCCGCATCATCCGCCGTGCCATCCTCCACGGTTACATGCTGGGTCAGAAGAAACCCTTCTTCCACAAGCTGGTGCCGACGCTGGTGGCGCTGATGGGTGATGCCTACCCGCGCCTGAAGAATGACGCCGCGCGGGTGATGGCGGTGCTGCGGATGGAAGAGGAGCGGTTCTTTGAGACGCTGGAAAACGGAATGCAGATTTTCGAGAACGCTGTAGTAGATAAAAATTTTGAAGGTGCTGTACGAGGTGGCAAATATGTGCAAGCTACTGGCTCGTTGCCACCTGGGAACTTAACACCTAAGGTACTTGCG
>JANXLW010000409.1 GCA_025354965.1 Betaproteobacteria bacterium | reverse complement strand
CGCACTCATTGGCCAGTTCAACAACGATTGGCTGGAGCAAAAAGATGCTGATGGCATCACCATGCAAAGTGCCATGGCGCAGGCCGGACTGGACCCTGCCGACATCACCAAACTGCAACGCAAGCCGGCCGATTACCTGGGCTTTGTGGAGGTTCACATCGAGCAGGGCCCGGTGCTGAGTGAGCTGAATTTGCCGCTGGGTGTGGTGACCTCGATCAACGGCAGTGTGCGTTATGCGGTTGAAGTCATGGGTACCGCCTGCCATGCCGGTACCACGCCGATGGACCGTCGCAATGACGCCGCTGCCGCCGTTGCCGAAGTGATCCTGGCGGCAGAAAAACGGGCCGCACGTGATGGCGACTCGGTTGCCACCGTGGGCCAGTTGCTGGTGCCCAATGGCTCCATCAACGTGGTGCCGGGACGCTGCCAGTTCACACTGGACCTGCGAGCACCCTCCGACGCGCAGCGGGACGCGATGGTGGACGATGTGCTGGCCGCGCTGGCCGAAATTTGCCAGCGCCGCCAGGTGCACTACACGCTGGAAGAGACCCTGCGCGCTGCCGCCGCGCCCAGCGCACCGGCATGGCAACAGCGCTGGGAACAGGCTCTTGACACCCTGGGTGTGCCGCTTCACCGCATGCCCAGCGGCGCCGGCCACGACGCCATGAAGTTGGCTGAGGTCATGCCTCAAGCCATGCTGTTTGTGCGCGGGCAAAACTCCGGCATCAGCCATAACCCACTGGAGTCCACCACCAGCGACGACATGCAGCTGGGGGTTGAAGTTTTTTCAAAAATGCTGGTACAACTGGCCACTGAATTCTGATTTTTAGAACCTGATAAGTATGAACATCTACGAGCAACTTGACAGCTGGATTGACACTCACTTTGATGAGCAAGTGCGCTTTTTGCAAGAGCTGATTCGCGTCCCCACCGACACGCCGCCCGGCAACAATGCACCGCACGCCGAGCACGCCGCTGAGCTGCTTGAAGCACTTGGGCTGCGCGCCGAAAAACATCCGGTGCCACAAGCCGAGGTGCATGCTGCTGGCCTGCAAAGCATTACCAACCTTCTGGTACGTCGCCGCTATGGCCCGGGCAAAACCATTCTTCTGAACGCGCACGGCGATGTGGTGCCGCCCGGCGAGGGCTGGACTCGCGACCCCTATGGTGGCGAGATTGAGGGCGGCAAGATTTACGGTCGTGCCGCCGCTGTCAGCAAGTGTGATTTTTCAACTTATGCATTTGCCGTTCTGGCACTCGAAGCGGTTGCCAAACCGAAGGCTGGAAGCGTCGAGTTGCTCTTTACCTATGACGAGGAGTTTGGTGGCGAAGTCGGACCGGCCTGGTTGCTGCACCACAAGATCATCAAGCCGGACCTGATGATCGCCGCCGGCTTCAGCTACCAGGTGATCACGGCACACAACGGCTGCCTGCAAATGGAGGTCACGGTGCATGGCCAGATGGCGCACGCCGCCATTCCCGACTCGGGTGTCGACGCATTGCAGGCCGCAGTGCATATCCTGAATTCCCTGTACGCGCAAAACGCGCTGTACCGGCAGCTCAGCTCAACGGTCGCCGGCATCACGCACCCGTACCTGAATGTCGGCATGATTGAAGGTGGCACCAACACCAACGTGATTCCGGGCCGTGTCACTTTCAAGCTTGATCGGCGCATGATCCCGGAAGAAGACCCGGCGCAGGTCGAGGCCACATTGCGACAAGTCATCACCACGGCCGCGGCGCAAAAACCCGGCATCACGGTCGATGTCAAGCGCATGCTGCTGGCCAAGGCCCTGCAGCCACTGAAGGGCAACCAGCCGCTGGTGGACGCCATCCAAATACATGGCAGAGCGGTCTTTGGCGAAGAGATTCCTGCCCTGGGTACGCCTTTGTACACCGATGTGCGTCTCTTCTGCGAGGCCGGCATACCCGGTGTCATTTACGGCGCCGGTCCGCGCACCGTGCTGGAGTCGCACGCCAAGCGTGCCGACGAGCGGCTCGAATTGGAAGACTTGCGACGCGCAACCAAAGTCATGGCACGCAGCTTGCAAGACTTGCTTGCCTATTGATCGTTCTTCAGGAGATTCTTCATGACTGATTCCAATATTCACCCGGTCGACGAGCGCTTGCCTGCCGCGCGTCTGGCGACTTTGGGCCTGCAGCATGTGCTGGTGATGTACGCCGGGGCCGTGGCGGTGCCGCTGATCATCGGACGCGCCCTCAAGCTGACGCCCGAGCAGGTTGCCTACCTGATCTCGGCTGATCTGTTTTGCTGCGGCATTGTCACGCTAATACAGTCGCTGGGCGCGACCCAGTGGTTTGGCATCCGCATGCCGGTCATGATGGGCGTCTCATTTGCCTCGGTGGCTCCGATGCTGGCGATGGCCAACAGCACAGGGGGCGCGTCTGGCGCGCAAATCATTTTCGGCGCCATCATCGGTGCCGGTGTGGTGTCCATGCTGCTGGCACCGGTGATGAGCCGAATGCTGCGATTTTTTCCGCCGGTCGTCACTGGCACCGTCATTGCGGTCATCGGCATCAGTCTGATGCGAATCGGCATCAACTGGATTTTCGGCAACCCGTTCGGCCCGACCGCGCCGACCATCGTTAATCCGGATCACGCCAAATGGATGGCCGATGTAGCTTCGTTGGGCAATGCCCTGCCAGCAGCACCCAAGGGCATGGCGATTGTGGGGTCGGTGCCGAATCCCAAATACGCGGCGCTGGACGGCATTGGCGTTGCCGCCATCGTGTTATTGTCGATTTTGTTGATTGCCAAGTACGCGAAAGGCTTCGTCAGCAATATCTCGGTGCTGCTGGGTATCATCATCGGCGGCATCGTGGCCACTGCCAGCGGCATGATGGGCTTCGAGAAAGTTGCCAACGCAAAATGGTTCGATTTGATCCTTCCGTTCCAGTTTGGTGCGCCGGTGTTTGATCCGATTTTGATCCTCACCATGACGCTGGTCATGATCGTGGTGATGATCGAATCGACCGGCATGTTTTTGGCACTGGGTGAAATGACGGAGCGAAAAATATCGCAGGGAGATTTGACGCGTGGCTTGCGGGCAGACGGTCTGGGCACTTTGATTGGTGGCGTCTTCAACACCTTTCCATACACCAGCTTTTCGCAAAATGTCGGTCTGGTTGGCGTCACTGGCGTGAAGAGCCGGTTTGTCTGTGTTGCCGGTGGTCTGATCCTGATTGTGCTGGGGCTGGAACCCAAAATGGCGGCCCTGGTGGAAAGCCTGCCCACTGTGGTGCTGGGTGGTGCCGGCCTGGTGATGTTCGGCATGGTGGCTGCCACCGGCATTCGCATTCTGGGCGGCGTCGATTTCAAGACAAACCGCAACAACCTGTTCATCGTGGCGGTCTCGATTGGCTTGGGTATGATTCCTCTGATTGCACCCAACTTCAAGCAATGGCTGCCGCACGCGATCCATCCGCTAATCGATTCCGGCATTTTGTTGGCATCGTTGTCGGCAGTGGTATTAAATCTGTTTTTCAATGGTGGCAGTGGTGACATCAAGGCCAGCATTGAGGGTGCCAAACAGGTAGATTCACACTGACTTGAGCCAGCGCATAGGCAGCTACATCCAGCGGCGGCACAATCTGCTAGTCGAAGAATGTTTTGCATACCCCTCGGAACTCTGGAGAAGACCATGACGAAAGAACTTTCCCCCGCAGAAAGTGCCTTGCGCGACGCCGCTCGCGAATACCACCGCACCCCGACCCGCGGAAAAATATCGGTAACACCGACCAAGCCGTTGCACAACCAGCGCGATCTGTCGCTGGCTTATTCGCCAGGTGTTGCCTACCCGTGCCTGGACATCGAGGCCGATCCGTCGCTGGTAACCGAGTACACCTCGCGTGGCAATCTGGTGGGCGTTATCACCAATGGCACCGCCGTGTTGGGTCTGGGTGATATTGGTCCGCTGGCGTCCAAGCCGGTGATGGAGGGCAAGGGCTGCCTGTTCAAGAAGTTCGCCGGCATCGACGTGTTCGATATTGAACTGGCGGAGCGCGATCCCGACAAGCTGGTGGAAATCATTGCCGCCATGGAACCAACATTGGGTGGCATCAACCTGGAAGACATCAAGGCGCCAGAGTGCTTCTACATCGAGAAGAAGTTGCGCGAGCGCATGAACATACCGCTGTTTCACGACGACCAGCACGGCACCGCCATCATCTCCAGCGCCGCTCTGCTCAATGGACTGGAGTTGGTCGGCAAGCGCATTGAAGACGTCAAAATTGCCGTCTCTGGTGCTGGCGCGGCAGCGATAGCCTGCCTGGATGTGATGGTGGGACTGGGCGTCAACCGCAAAAACGTTTTTGTCTGTGACTCCAAAGGTCTGGTTTATGAAGGCCGCCCCGGTGGCTATGACGAATCGAAAGCCCGTTACGCTCAGAAAACCGAGCTGCGCAGCATGGCCGATGTGGTTGACGGCGCCGATGTCTTCCTGGGCTGCTCGGCCGCCGGTGCGCTGACACAGGATATGGTGAAAACCATGGCCGACAAACCCATCATCCTGGCGCTGGCCAACCCCGAACCCGAAATTCGCCCGGAACTGGCGAAAGCGGTGCGGCCTGATTGCATCATCGCCACGGGACGCTCCGACTACCCGAACCAGGTCAACAACGTTCTGTGCTTTCCGTATATCTTCAGAGGTGCACTGGACTGCGGCGCCACCAAGATCACGGAAGCCATGAAGCTGGCCTGCGTGCGCCAGATTGCCGACTTGGCCAAGGCCGACATCAGTGAAGAAGTGGCTACCGCCTACGCCGGCAAGGAACTGGTGTTTGGCTCCGAATACCTGATCCCGACACCTTTTGATTCACGCCTGATTCTGCGCATTGCGCCGGCTGTCGCCAAAGCTGCGGAGGAGTCTGGCGTGGCAGCACGTCCGATCAAGGACATGGAAGCGTACCGCCAGCAGTTGTCGCGTTTTGTTTACCAAACCGGCATGTTCATGCGACCGGTCTTTACCGCCGCCAAAGCGGTGGCGAGTGGCAACAAGCGCGTCGCCTATGCGGAAGGTGAAGACGAACGTGTGCTGCGTGCCGTACAAGTGGTGGTGGACGAAGGTCTGGCGCGTCCGGTTCTGATCGGACGTCCGACCGTGATTGAAGCGCGCATGCTCAAGGCCGGTCTGCGCATCCGGCTGGGCACCGATGTGGAATGCGTCAACCCGGAAGACGACCCGCGCTTTCGCCAGTACTGGGAAACTTACCACAGCCTGATGGGACGTCGGGGTGTTTCGATCGACGCTGCCAAGGCTGCCGTGCGCCGCTCCAGCACCACCATTGCCGCCCTGATGCTCAAGCTCGGTGATGCCGATGCCATGTTGTGCGGGTTGGTGGGTCGCTTTGACACCCACCTGGACCATGTGCGTGATGTCATCGGCATCCGACAGGGCGCTTTCGGCCTGGCCACCCTGAACGCGCTGATGCTGGACAAGCGCACGCTATTTATTGCCGATGCCTTCGTCAATGAAGACCCGGACGCTGAACAACTGGCCAGCATTGCCCTGATGGCGGTGGAAGAAGTCAGGCGCTTTGGCCTGCCACCCAAAGTCGCCTTTCTGTCGCACTCGATGTATGGCTCGTCGAACCGCGCGTCGGCCGTCAAAATGCGTCTGGCGCACGAGCTTTTTTCAAAAATGGCGCCCGATGTGGAATGCGACGGCGAGCTGCACGGCGACGCCGCTTTGTCGGAAGACATGCGCCATGCCGCCCTGATGGACTGCAAGCTGCACGGCGAAGCCAATGTGCTGATCTGCCCAAATCTGGACGCTGCCAATATTTTGTTCAATGTGCTCAAAGTAACCGGCGGCAATGGCGTCACCGTCGGCCCGATCCTGTTGGGCGCCGACGCCTCTGCCCACGTTCTCACACCCTCCGCCACCGTGCGGCGTATCGTCAACATGACGGCACTGGCGGTGGCCAACGCCGCCCATCGGGCGGCTGGAGTGCCACTGTAAATTCAGACCATGCCCTGGTACGCCCACCTTCAACTTGACTACCGCCAGGAGCCAACCGAACGGTAGTCGGGCCAAGTAATGCGGTGCGCTGGCCTGTTGGTTGAAGCCGGTCCTTGCGCAACGATAGAGCGACTTTAGGGAAGGACGGGGGATTGGGAAATGCGCCGTGTGGCGTATGGCGAGGACGATTGAATGGCTTCGATTTGGTCCATGATGCTGTTCATGCGTGCCACGATCGCCACGTAAGGCGCGGGCGACGCCAGGTCAACACCGGCCTCTTTCACCAACTCGTACGGATAGCGCGAGCCACCGGCTCGCAGAATATTCAAATAGCGTTCCCGGGCGCCCGGCGTACCTTTCAGAATCTCGTCGGCAAACATGGCTCCAGCTGATATCGATGTGGCGTACTGAAACACGTAGAACCGATTGTAAAAATGCGGAATGTAGGCCCACTCAACGGTGTAGAGCTCGTCAATCTTGACAACGCCCTCTTTGTCGCCGTGGTAGCGCTTGAGGATGTCGCCATAAATTTTGGTCAACGCTTCTCCGGTCAGTGACTCGCCCTTGTCGACTTTGGCGTGAACATCACGCTCAAAGGCGGCGAACATGGCTTGCCTGAAAAAAGTGCCCCGCAGATTCTCCAGCGCAGAGTCCAGATACAACATCTTTTCACTGTCATTGCTGGCGATTTTCAGCATGTGATCGAGCAGCAGCACCTCGTTGGTGGTGGAAGCAATTTCGGCCGTGAACGTAGGGTAATCGGCGCTAATGAAGGGTTGGCTCCTGTTTGACAAATAAGAGTGCATCGCATGTCCCCACTCATGCGCCAGCGTCGACAGCGATTCGTAGTCGTCGTTATGGTTGAGCAGCAAAAATGGATGCACGTCATAGACGGAACCGTTCATGTAGGCACCAGAGCGCTTTTTCGGACGCGGGTAGACGTCCATCCAGCCGCTTTGGGTGCCCTGCTTCATCGCGCGTGCGTAGTCGTCACCCAGCGGCTTGACCGCGGCCAGCATCAGCTCGGTGCTCTGGCCAATGGGGTACTTCAAATCGCTTGAAACCATGGGTGGGTAAATGTCGTAGTAACGCATTTCGCTCACACCAAGCATTTTGGCGCGCAGTTTGAAGTAGCGGTGCAAAGTTGGCAGATTGACCTCTGCCTGCGCCACAAGAGTGTCATAGACCGCCCTGGGCAACTTGTGGGCGTCCAGCGCCTGTGTCAGCGAGTCGGGGTAGTTTCTGACTTTGGCCAGGGCCGCGTCTTTCTTCAGCTGTTCGTAAAACGTCACGCCATAAGTGCGCTCGAACTCTTTCCATTTACCCCAAAAAGCATCAAACACCAGCTTGCGATCGGCCCGATTGTCCAGCGCACGGTACTTGGTATAGGCCGACTGGTCCACCACAATCTCGACACCATCCGACAGCTTGACTTTGGGCCAGGGCATGTCGGCGTCCGACAGGGTGGAGTAGACCGCACCGGCGGCGCCAGTGGCCAAACTGAAATTGGCAATCAGTTGCTCTCCCCTGTGGTCCAGTGTGTGGGACGCAGTGCGCAGGATGTCGTCCAGCCAGTGGCTGTAGATGGCTGTCGACTTGTCTGCTTTGAGCAGGGCGCTCACCTTGGTGCGACCCAGTTTCAAAATCTCCGGGCTGACAAATGAAGTCAATTCTTCTACATGGTTGCCCAATACCTCGGCACGCTGCTTTAAATCCTGGCCAGCGGCCAGACCGGTGTCCTCGTCAGAAAATTGCGACGCGTAGCTCGACAGACGGTAATAGCGCTTGAGCACGTCGGCATTCAGGTCCAGGCAGGTTTTGAAACGTTTGGCCGATTGCGCCAAGTGTCCACTGCATGATGACAGCACTTTCAGTTGTTGCTCCAGTGTGGCCGCATCCTTGTCCCAGTCGGTTTGGGTCGCGTATAAATCTTTCAGGTTCCAACGGTCGACCTCCATTTCGGCACCAAGGACGGATGAAGCCGCGACCGTTATCAAGGCAAGAATGGCAATTGGAAAATGTTTTTTCATGGTGGTAAATGCGACTGCGCGCAGGGTTAACTGGCTCCATCATCCCAGAATTTCTATTGCCATGCTGCGCGCGTGTTCCGGCAGAGTGATGGCTGAATTGACCGATCGCAGTTTGCCCTGGTACGACCAGCTTGCTGGCACCGCTACATCAACGAGCCGCTCGCGGCCACGCCCAACGCGGCAGCATCGAAACCAGCACACCATCCTTCAAGACCAGGTGATGGTAGATGGCGGCGCTTGCGTGCAGCCCGGCGATCCAAAGAATGGCATCACCCAGCCAGGTGTGGACGGTGGCTATCGTGACCCCGGTTTGATGCGACAAGCCCAGACGCGGCGCAATCTGCACGCCTGCCAGCAGTGTCAGGGGATGCCCTTCCAACCAGGCACCGGCGATGGCGGTTAAAGGAACCGCGAACAAGAGCAAATACAACACTGCCTGCACCGCCTTGGATGCGAGCTCCATCCAGCGTGGCAGTGGCAAGGGTTCAGGTCGCGTATCCACCATTCGCCACAGCACGCGCAGCAGCACCAGCGCCAGCACGCATAGGCCGAGCGTCTCGTGGAGTTGGCGCTCAAAGTCGCGAGCCGGCAGGTAGACGCGCTGCTCGGAGCCGCCCGGGCCAAAAATAAAAGCTGCCAGAACAAGCAGCGCGGTAAGCCAGTGAAAGGTCTGGGCCACAAACCCATAGCGAGTCGACGCGTGCTGTTCCATTTTGGATTCTCATATTTTGTTATGAGATGGTAACCCCCTCGGTGAGTCAGCTCTTCCTGCCCGCCGCCGTGTACATCTCGCTGGCCGGCACCATGCGGCCATGCAATGGCAGGATGCGCTCCACCTGAAGGTTCAAACGTTCGATGTTTTGGACCAGGTTCAAGACTACTTCACTCGGCTTGGCCGGCGCTGGTGCATTAGGCGGCCCGGGTGTATACGCGTCGGCCTCGATCAGTATTTTTTCCTGCGGCAAGTAGACCATCATGAAGCCTTGGGCGTGCAGGCTGCCTTCGATGTAATAGACCTCCACCACGCGCTCGCCATCGGTGAATGTGCGTTTGCCGCTGACACCACTGATCACCGCTTTTTTTCCGGACCTTTGCATCGCATCGGGATGGATCCGGTTCGGGTTTGCCAGGATGCGCTCGAAGTACGGTAGTGCCAATTCACTCGTGACCAGCGTGATGCCGTCGGCCACGGCTGTTCGCAGGCCGCCCGAATGGTCGAAGTGATGGTGCGAATTGAGTACATAGCGGATCGGCTTGCCGTTGCCCAGTTTTTTCACTTCAGCCAGCAGCGGCTCGGCGCGACCATCCCACAGCGGGCTTTCGACCAGCATCATGTGGTCTTTCATTTCGATGGCAACGCTGTTGTGCGAGCCACCGGCCATGAACCAGACACCGTTGGCGGCCTTCTCTGCCGTCACCCGTTCCGTCGCCGCCGTGACCAGTGCCGGAACTTCGATGCTGGCCGGCACATTCGGTTTGACCTCATCCACATTCAGGTCCAACACCGGAAAGCCACCCAGGCTCTGGCGAATGTGCATTGGAAATTTGACACCACCAAAATCACGGTAGTCCGAAAAGCTGATGACCGAGGCAGTGTCGCCCAGCACCGGATTGGGCTGCAGCGATTCAATCTGCTCCACCAGGCCGGCCGGATTGATCAGTGCCGTGGCGCTGAAGTGGCCCGGTACCGTAAACGACACTGCCGCCATGGACCTGCCAGCGTCGCTGCGCATTTCCAGCGTCGCTTTGTTGGCGAGTGCGGCCTTGATGACGCCATGCGGTGTGGTCCACAAGTCGTGAACGCGCCCGTCCAGCGACGATGCAGACGGAATCGGCGCCGGCCCGGCCATGTTCCAGGCAAAACCGTCACGCGTCAGGCCTATGGTGCGTTGCTCCCCCATGCCCATCAGTGGCACTGCGCCGCCACCGCTTGGCTCGGCGCGGCTGCGCGCCGCATCTTCGCGCAATGCACCGTTGTCATAGTCGGCAATGCGCGAAAAGCCGGAATAGTTGATCGTCGGCCAGGCCATACCAGGCTTATGGGCCTGGCCAAAAGTTGCGCCGCTGCCGCTGCCGGAAAACGAAATACTGTGCAGTGCGGTTCCGCCCATCGCCAGGTTGGCGCGCGTCAGCACAGCCTCAGCATTTTCAGTTGGCACACTGGCACATGACACCAGAGCGGCGATGGTCACCGCAAAAACCGCTGACCGACCGAATGCGCTCAAATAAGAGAATTGCATGCTTGTCTCCAGTGGTACATTTCAAACTCCCTTGATCACGGCAATCGCAGCGCCCAGCGGATCCAGCAGGACGGCGAAACGCCCGACATTCGGGATGTCGGTCGGCGCCACCAGGGTCTGTTTGGCACCCAGCTTGGTGGCTTTGGCGACAGCGGCGTCGCAGTCAGCCACGT
Source organism: Betaproteobacteria bacterium (assembly GCA_025354965.1). Classification (GTDB taxonomy): domain Bacteria; phylum Pseudomonadota; class Gammaproteobacteria; order Burkholderiales; family Burkholderiaceae_C; genus Rhodoferax. The sequence goes on along the minus strand of JANXLW010000409.1, from coordinate 1,548 downwards.
GCACGTAGGGTAGCCAATGGGCCGGCACCCGCATGTCGGCAGGTTGCTGCATAACGCCGGCGCGCGGCTTTCCGGCAGTGTCCTTGAGCACGTAATAAGTACCCTGTGGTCCCATGTCCATCGCGTCATGGCTGAAGCCGAAAACCTTCTCATAAAAAGTCACAGCGGATTTGGCGTCAGGGGTGAACAATTCGTTCCAGAACCAGCCGCCCACCGGTGTTTTCTCCACGTCTGCCGGGTCGCCCTGGGCGCCCTTCCACAGACTCACGGAGGCGCCGGTCGGGTCGGCAATCACGGCGGCACGTCCAACATCACCAAAATCAACCGGTGGCATAAGACCTTTGGCGCCGGCGGCCGTGGCGGCTGCAAAACTGCGGTCTACATCCGTCACCGATAAATACGAACCCCAGTGGCTGGGCATGCCGGGTTCGCCATTGCGAAAGCCGCCGATGGCATCGGTGCCGTTCATGATCATGTCGTAGGGCTGCTGCCCCATCGGCATTGATTGAACGGTCCAGCCACACAGCGCACCATAAAAGTCGCGCGCCTTGCCGGGGTCGTTGGACACGTGTTCGAACCAGACAAACTTTCCGTGCAGGTAACTCATGCTGATCTCCTTGGGTTTAAAAAATGCGTTCGCCGGATGGCACTACGCTACTGGGGATGGGTGCTGGTAAAGCTGACGCGCTGGCGCAGCAGGTTTTGCGCACCCAACACGTTGGGGTAATGGGCCATCAACTGGCCGCCTTCGGGCATCAACTGCAGATAGGCCAGAATCGGAGCCACAAACAAATCGGCGCCCGAGAGCCTGGCACCGGCCAGGAAGTCCACGCTGCCATAGGCTTTGTCCAGCGCCGCCAGCTGGCCCGCCATCTCCCGCATGCCGCGTGGCCCCGTCCAGGCGGCGAGTCCGGCTTGAGTAGCAAAGGCGTCGAACACTTTTTCGCGCGGTGCCCGGTTAAAACGTGAGAGGTTAAGCGTGAAAGTCTCTGGCGCGTTCATGACGATTTCTTCTTCCTGGTAAGCGGGGCACGACAGGCACCGTCTGGCGGCCCATCGCCTTGTTCCAGCACCTCAACCAGCCGGTCCAGGCTCTGCTCCCAGAATGTGCGGTAGGGTGACAGCCAACTATCGGCCAAACGCAGCCCAGGAGGATTGAGACGGCAGATGCGCCACTGGGCATTGACCTTGCGCTCAATCAGGCAGGCATTTTCAAGCACGCGCAAGTGGCGCGAGATAGCTGCCCCGGAGATGGCAAACGGTTTGACCAGATCACCGACACTGGTTTCTCCTCGCGCCAGCCGCGCCAGAATGGCGCGCCGGGTCGGGTCCGCCAAAGCCGAGAAGGTGACGCTTAGGTGATCAGACAATTGCGGGTTCATGACTTCATTTAACTAACTCGTTAAATGAAAGTCAAACGGGTGTTTTTTAGACCCTGTGCACGTCGCGGGTACCGGAAGAAAACGACACCGCCGGTCATGGATCTTTCCCGAAATGATGACAGTCCAATGCCAAACTCGGTTCAGCTTGTCGGGTGGATCAGGCTGC
>JANXLW010000380.1 GCA_025354965.1 Betaproteobacteria bacterium | reverse complement strand
TGCCTTCAAGCGAAGGTGCCCCGACCAGAATGGCTGCCAGATGATTGGCAGGCTGGGGGGCACCAAGCTTGTGACCCATCGCTTCCAGAATTTTGCGCGTATCCGGGCTGATGCCGAAATTGTCCATGTTGGTCAGATCCGGCAACCACTGTTGGTGAAAGCGCGGTGCGTCGACCGCTTCTTGCACCGTCATACCGTAGTCGATCACGTTCAGAATGGTGTGGGTTACTGCCGTGATAATTCGACTGCCGCCAGGTGTTCCTACTACCATCACCGGCTTGCCTTCGCGCGTGACAATGGTCGGGCTCATTGAACTCAGGGGCCGCTTTCCGGGAGCGATGGCGTTGGCTTCACCCTGCACCAAACCATAGAGATTGGGGACGCCGATCTTGACCGTGAAGTCGTCCATCTCGTTGTTCAACAGCACACCCGTGGTAGCAGCGGTAACCTTGGCGCCAAACCAGTCGTTCAATGTGTAGGTGACTGCAACCGCATTGCCCTCTTTGTCGACAATGGAGTAGTGCGTGGTGTTACTGCCCTCGTGAGGCGCTACACCGGGTTTCAAGTCTTTGGAGACGCCTGCTTTTGCCGGGTCGATGGCAGCACGCAGCGCGGTTGCGTAGCCTTTATCGAGCAAGCGGTCCAGCGGATTTTTGACGAAGTCAGGATCCCCCAGGTAGCTGTTGCGGTCCACATAGGCGTGACGCATCGCCTCAATCTGGTAGTGAACCGCTTGCGCGGAACGATATCCCAACTCTTTGAGCGGATAGCCTTCCACTATGTTCAAGATTTCGCAGATGACCGCGCCCCCCGAACTCGGTGGTGGCGCTGAAATGACGTGATAGCCGCGGTAATCACACTCGACAGGTGCCAGTTCCCGCACTGAGTATTGGTCCAGGTCCGCCTGCGTCAGGATGCCCCCTCCGGCGGTACTAGCGGCTACCAGTGCCCGACCCACGGGCCCATTGTAAAACCCGTCCTTGCCGTTTCGACTGACCAGTCGCAGGGTCTTGGCTAAATCCTTTTGTTTCAACTTCTGCCCCGGCGCAAAGGGCTCGCCTTTGTTCAAATAGATCGCAGCAGAAGCGGCGTCCTTGCGAAAGTCGTTGGTGGCCGTGCGCAGCAAGTCGACATCGCCTTGCTCCAGCGTAAATCCGTTCTCGGCGAGGCGGATGGCTGGAGCCATTAGCGCAGACCGGGACATCGTGCCGTACTTCGTTCGCGCCACTTCGAAGCCGGCCACCGAGCCAGGCACGCCAACCGCCAGATAGCCGTTGGTGCTCAATCCCTTAAGCACGTTGCCGGCTGCGTCGAGGTACATGTTCGGAGTGGCTGCCAGTGGCGCTTTTTCACGAAAATCCAGAAACGTCTTGCGGCCATCGGCCAATTGCAGGGTCATGAAACCGCCACCGCCAAGGTTGCCTGCTGCCGGATAGACCACAGCCAGCGTGTAGCCCACTGCAACGGCGGCATCAATTGCATTGCCACCTTTCTTCAAAATGTCGACCCCGACCTGAGTGGCTAAATGCTGGGCCGTCACCACCATGCCGTGTTCGGCGGCGACTGGAGCGATGGACGCGGCGTGAATGCTGGTGCAACACACCACCCATGTGGCAGCGGATACAACTCGACGACTGAAAGCATAGTGCATAGAAAGAAGCTCCATGTGGGATCAGCTAAACGCAGCTTGGGGCGGTACCGCCCATACTAATGGAATCAGCAGTGCCCTGCTGACATTTCAAAGCAAAAGTTCCGCCCTCAATTCGGGGTCGACACGGACACATTTCCCCAGCTCATTAGCGTGGCGTTGCAGGTCGCGATGAAATACGCGTGTTCTGCCCGCCACCGACACTCTTGCTCGCGCCGCACCACGTCACGCAAATGCTGCTCACTGTTCGCGGAGTGACATGGGTCGCAAGGAACTCTGCCACCTGCTTCAGGCGTGCAGCACCATCCTCTGCCCGGAGTACTGATCCAAAAGTGTGCTGACGCAGTACCTCGCCTTGCAGCGGGTCGTCCTCGATAGCTGCCACGGACAGTGACTGCACACGGTCTGCGTCTGGCTCTTCATCGCCAAGGTTCGCGCTATTTGAGCGTAAGGTATCGAATACAAGCGACGGTAGCGTGTACCTCCATGCTCAAGGCACGTCCCGCCACCGGTCTCAACTCGATCGAGCCACAGCCAGATAAACCCAGGCCGATCCAGCCGACAAGAGATCCAATCAGCCAGCGCTGGCGATTCATCGATTTCATGCCGAAGAGAGCGAACATTCGCGGTGTTCGATTTACCAACTCATTGGGAATCACCAGGCTTTGGTTTGGAATGGACCGGGATACCAAAATCTTCGTCAATGGTGACGGCCGGGTAGTGAAACTGCACCGGGCCATCCGGGCGTTCATTCACATACTGGAATACCAGCGGATCGGTACTTTCGCGTACCTCCTGCACAGTGCCCTGGAACGCGACCTTTCCATTGTCGAGAATGACAACATGATCGGCAATCTGAAGAGTTTGGCTCAGTTCATGTGAGGCAAAAATACTGGTCAATCCCATCGAGTCATTGAGCTGACGAATCAGGTGTGCGGCGACCCGAAGCGAAATCGGATCGAGACCGGAAAATGGTTCGTCGTACATCACCAGTTCCGGGTCCAATGCAATCGCCCGCGCAATTCCAATACGCTTGGCCATTCCACCTGACACTTCGCTGGGCATGAGATCCCGCGCGTTGCGCAGGCCCACCGCATTGAGCTTCATCAAGACAATGTCACGGATGAGTGATTCGGGTAAATCGGTATGTTCACGCAGTGGGAAGGCAACGTTCTCAAACACACTCATGTCAGCAAACAAGGCGGCGAACTGAAACAACATCCCCATGCGACGCCTGACCGCATAGAGTTGCTGCTGATCCATCGGTCCTATGTCTTGCCCATCAAAAAGCATTTGCCCCGACCAGGCACGGCTCTGGCCGCCTATCAAGCGCAGCATGGTCGTCTTGCCACCACCCATCGGGCCTATGAATGCGGTGACTTTGCCTCTTGGTATGCGCAGGCAAACGTCATCCAGTACGGCGCGTTCCTCGTAGCCAAAGGTCAGATTTCGCAATTCAACAAGTGATGGGTTGACGGTATGTGGCATAAATACTCAAACCGGACAACGCCCGGCACCCAAATGATAGGGGATTCAGAGCCGGGGGTAGGTACCAGCCAGCTCCAAAAAAGAAAACGATATGATGAAGTCTCGATACGCCAGGCCGCCCTCGATGCCACAGCGGCCCTACATCCCGCATCAGCCTAAGAGTTTGTTACGCTGCGGGTGAAAACCCCACAAAGACGACATGATTGACACATTCTTGTCCAGCAAGCTGGAAATTATCGAAGGCCTGACGCAATCTGCGTCGACCATCTCGCCCAAATATTTCTACGATACCAAAGGCTCTGCGTTGTTTGAGAGGATTACGCATCTCGCTGAGTATTACCCGACACGCATCGAGCAGGAAATCATGGCGACGCATGCGGCGGCCATCGCCGCAAACATCGGCACCGGCTGCACACTGATTGAACTGGGCGCCGGAAATTGCCAAAAAGCGAGAGTCCTGTGCGAACTGATAGCGCCTGCACGTTTCGTCGCCGTCGATATTTCGGAAGAATTTTTGCATGAGGCTGTCAATGCACTGCGGTCCGCCTTGCCCGCCATCGACATCCGTGCGGTGGCCGCCGATCTGAACACGCAGATCGCCTTGCCTGCGGACCTGCCACTACAACAGCGGCTCGTCTTCTACCCCGGCTCGTCCATCGGTAATTTTGATCCAGCACAGGCGCAGGCTCTGCTTAAGCGCACGCGTGGCTTGCTGGGCATGGATGGAGCGCTGCTGATGGGTGTCGATCTGCACAAGGATTTGGCAGTGCTGGACGCTGCCTACAACGACGCCGTTGGCGTGACAGCGGCCTTCAACCTCAATGTGCTAAACCATGTCAATCGATTGATCGGCAGCGACTTCGATTTGCGGCAATGGCAACACCTTGCCTTTTTCAATGAAACAGAATCGCGTATCGAAATGCATCTGGTAGCAGCCACCGACACCCTGGTGCGCTGGAGCGGCGGACAGCGCAGTTTTACTCGCGGCGAGCGCATTCACACAGAAAACAGCTATAAATACCGGGTCGAAGACTTCCTTGCGCTTTTGGCCCGCTCGGGATTTTCCCGGACACAGGTCTGGAGCGACGAGCGGAGCTGGTTCGCCGTCATTCTGGCCCGCCCCTGAAGCAACATTTGCTGGAAAACTTGCGATATGAACCTGCCTGCTCTGGCCCAGATTTACCGCGCCGTGCGTCAGCGCACCATGGCACTGGCGTCGCCACTTTCTGCCGAGGACTGCTGCGTGCAGTCGATGCCCGACGCCAGTCCGACAAAATGGCATCTGGGTCACACCACATGGTTTTTTGAGACCTTCGTGCTGGAACGTTGGGAGGCTGATTTCAAGCCTTTTGATCCGGCGTTTCGCGTGCTGTTCAATTCCTACTACAACGCCGTGGGCAATAAGCACCCGCGTCCGCAAAGAGGGCTGCTGACGCGTCCTGGCTTGGATGCAGTGCTGGCCTATCGCGCCAGCGTGGACCAGCGTGTGCAGGCGCTGCTGGCGACCCGACTTGCAGATGCAGAACTGGCGGCACTGGTGGAACTCGGTGTTCAGCATGAACAACAACATCAGGAACTGCTGCTGACCGACATCAAGCATTTGTTTTCTCGCAATCCGCTAGCCCCCGCTTATCGTGAAGCATTGCCGACCACGGGCACGACACCTGAAGTGGTTTGGCAACACTTTAGCGGCGGCGTCACTGAGATCGGCCACAACGGGGAAGGCTTCTGTTTTGATAACGAGACTCCGCGACACCGCGTCTATTTGCAACCCTTCCGTTTGGCTTCCCGATTGGTGACCAATGGTGAATACGCTGCGTTTGTAGCTGCTGGAGGGTATGACGATCCTCTACTTTGGCTGGCCGAAGGCTGGGACTGGCGCGTGGCACAGGATCGCGAGCTACCGCTCTACTGGCAGCACAACGGTAATGGTTGGCAAGAGTTCACTCTTGGCGGCCTGGTTCAGCTCAACCCCAGCCACCCCTTGGTGCACATTTCTTACTACGAAGCCGATGCTTATGCGCGCTGGGCCAATGCCCGACTACCGACCGAAGCGCAGTGGGAGCATGCGTCGACCAACGTCTGTGCCGACGGGGAAAGACTCAGCCAACTGTTCAGCGACGCCTGGCAATGGACGTCATCGAGTTACGCGCCGTATCCGGGCTTTCGTGCTGGAGCAGGTGCCGTGGGCGAATACAACGGCAAGTTCATGGTCAATCAATACGTGCTGCGCGGCGGCTCCAGCGCCACATCGCAAGGGCATACCCGAGCCACTTACCGGAATTTTTTTCCAAGCACGGCGTGCTGGCAGTTTTCAGGCATCCGGCTGGCGCAGGACGCCTGAATGACTGGTCGGTTTTATTCGAGGGCAATTACGGATCAATCGCCTGGATTGCGAACTCTTGTCCATGCACAGTGTCAGGCGTCGCCGCCAGTGCCGAAACGTCAACTTCGCCTGTCGTGTTCGTCATGTCCATGGCGACGGCGGTCGAGGCGGCCGGCTGCACTTGCGTCGCGGCCTGGCGCCCGTGCGACGCGAATGACACCGGTGGATACAACCAGAGCAAGGCGGCTGCGGCACACACAAACAGCAGTCCAAAAATGGTTGTGGGGAGAGTGTAAATTCGATCCGATTTCATAATGGTATTCCTCCGCAGGTAAGACTGAGGCAGCCGAACTATTCGGTGCTCTCATCAGGTAATACGCAGTGGCGGCGAAAATCCGGACAGGGGTGACTTCTGGTGCAGTAAAAAAAAGAGGTGGCGCAAATCAATGCGTCACCTCCATTTCGAGTGGCCCTGGCGTGTTTGACTATTTTTTCACCGGGGTTTCTACTGGTGCCACCACAGCGGGCGTCGCAGTCTTCTTCACCGTCTTGGAAGTCTGGCTATTTTTCTTTACTTGCGCAGCTTTCTTGTCGCCATCCCCAGGAGGTTGTGGCCCCGGCCCAACCTTGCCTCTTCCCTTTTTTTCAGCATTTGAGGTGTTGTGCTGTGCCGCCTTGACGCCCGGTGCAACTTTGTCGGAGGCGGGTGCAGAGGCTTTCTTCGCTGGCGCAACGGCGTTTGCTGCATGTACTGGCAGGCACATCGCCGCGAGCGTGCCGATCAGCAGCCATGGATTGCGACTGCAGGATCGACGCCACTTCTTTGCCTACGCCGCCAAAGTCATGCGCAACTTCATACTCGACGACGCACGGGCGTATTTTGCCGAGTCTCGGGGTGGCGCTGCCGAGCACCTTACCCTGGGCGCAGACGAGGCGATGCAAGTGGTCGACAAATCTGCCAGCGACGAGCTGCTTCGGGTTGATGCGGCTTTACTTGAACTCGAAGCCATTGACCCGCAATTGGCGGAACTGGTGGAAATGCGCTACTTTGGTGGCTACACGGAAGTAGAGGTCGCCGATCTATTGGGTATTACTGATCGCACGGTGCGTCGGCGCTGGGACAAGGCGCGCGCCTGGCTTTTTGTGGCACTGGCAGAAAAAACACCTGAGTCGTGCGGTGTTTCGCGTTGCGAACAGTGAGTCGGTCTCGCTGCCCACAGCTAGCTTGTAGCAGTGCAGGTCTCCTTGAGAACACCCAGGCAAGGTGACTGGGTGTGCTGCCCGAACGTCGTTTTACTGGGACAGAATCCAGCCGATGACGTTCTTGATTTCGTTGACGTCCTTGGTCCCGATGACTTTGTGTTCTTCTTCCGTGCCATCCAGCATCTTGACCTTGGGCGCCTTGGTCAGGCTGTCCATCAACTTCGCTTCGGCGTCGGCCTTGCCTTTCCATTTCTCGGCAATTTTCTTGAACGAGGAGGCCTTTTTGTCCTTGTCAATCGCATGACATTTCAGACAATCACTCTTCTTGGCCAAAGATGCCGCGGCATCTGCATTGACTGCTGCGTAAGACGCGCCGGAAAACGCGGCCGCCGCAACACCCAACACCGAGATAGTGATAAGTTTTTGGGGAATCGAAAGTTTCATTGCGAAGTTCTCCTTGGTTGTTTCGCTGACTTCAGTGCATGGACGAATATCCATACTCACGCTGACGGGAATCGGTTATCCGGGAAGCATCTGTTTGCTTCACGCCACTGGAGGCTTTCCCAGCAGTGCGCGCCCACCAACCCAGGCCAGCATGGCAATGCCGACAAAGGGGAGCAGTACCGCATAGGCCAGCCCGATAAAGGGCGCAGCCAGGAACAGTGCAACGTTCTTCAGTTTGCTTTCGTTAGCCAGCGGCTCGACAGGTGCTTCGCCGACCATGCTTGTTGGCTGTGGCGCGGCCATGACGGGCGCCGGCGTCAACAGCGCCTGACTGGCGCTGGCTTCAATCATTTCGGGTGACAGGGGTTTGCGCATGAAGGCCGCTACGCCAGCCGCCCTGGCTCGGTCTTCGTTGGCTGTGGTGCCGTAGCCGGTGACAATCACCACCGGCGTCCAGGGCCGTTTGGCCTTGACTTGTTCGGCCAACTCGAGGCCGTCCATGCCTGGCATCTTGATGTCGGTGTAGACGACGTCGTACTCTTGCTCGCGCAGTTTCTCCAGCGCCTGCGCAGCATTGGCTGCCGTGACAACGAGGTAACCCTTTTCTTCCGACAGAACGCGGTTGAAGCTCTTGCCAACCACCGGGTCATCATCCACCACCAGCACTTTGCGTAACGCACTCATGACATTTCTCCTTTATCAAACTGGCTTGGCTGGCATGATTGCCACCAGGAGATGCCAAATTCCTTGACATTTTGCCTTCGCCTTGCCTTTTGCTCCTACTGGCAACAGCAAGCGGCGTGCCACATGCGTCAACCTTCAATTATTCTTTTATTTATCAATAACTTAGTTTGATTCATTGAATGCGTGGGGCGGTCTTGCGCGGCCTCATCTGACTTTTGAAGTACATTTTTCTTATACGTTTTTTCGAACAAAAGCATTGCCTTGCCGGGGCCGCCACGGGAGAGGCGAATCAGTCGGCGAATGTTTTTTTTATGCGGTGAACGGGGAATCCACCTTTCCCGAACCAGCGACAGGGGAAGCCGCGGCTTAACATATTTCGATGCCGCGCACGGGTCATCGTAATGCAGGTAGCTGAAGCGCTACCGATGGTGGCATCAAAGGTCCAGGCTGACGGCGGTGCCCCGCCAGAGGCGCCGCCGCTGGACCCCAACAACTTCAGAACTTGAAAATTAAGTCTTAGAACCGGTCATGATCACTATCACCGTGCTTCGGTACACCAAAGTCAACGACCTTATTGGTCCGGCTTGGTGTTGCTGTGACTGTCAGGGTGTTCATCGCAAAGGCTCCCACTGCCAGCACTTCATCGCCGGCGGCGATTGACTGCACACCCGAACCATGGCGCCAGGAAATTGCCGCCGGATCAACACTGACGGCAATGCCGTGAATGGAAAACTTGCTGGGAGTACCCGTCACCGTGCTGTTGACCGGGGTCGGCATCGCATCGACCACGCCAGCCACCGCCTCCACTGTGGAAGCGGGCACGATGGTGACAGATAGAGCCGTCAGATTGCCATTCGCGTCGGCTTCAGCGCGGACGAAAAGGTGCTGTGAAACACTGGCAGTCAAATAGGTCTGGAAGGTGCTGATGTTGAATGGATTGGTGGCGGGGTCATGACGGTCCCATCCCTTGACCGAGCGATCCGCAAGCCGTGTCTCAGCTGTTACCGTAACCTGTTGACCCAGAACGGTAAGTACAAACGTGTTTGCAGCGGTCCCCGGCACCACGCCGCTGGCGTCCCCCTGAATTCCGACTCTTGCTGCCGCTGAGGCATGCAGAACTTTGACGCTGGTTGCAGTGACTGCTTGCCCATTGGCGCTGACAGTGCCAAGCACGCGCACCACATCGCCCACTGCAGGCAGGCTGCTACCGGCGGGCAGGGTTGAGGCGTCAACGCTGATGCCACGCACAACGAAGGTAGCGGGTGAAAGGGTGACGCTGGAAACGCTACCCTCAACCTCAACCGCGGCACCACTGACATCAATGGCAACTTTCGATCCCAGACGCGCCTTGTCGGCCTTGAACATTGTGGCCGGCAGGCCAGGCGCTACCGCTGCCATCACAGAGACCACTTGCCCGACACTGAATGCGCTGGCGCAACTGGTGGTAGCACCCGAAACACGACAAGTTGCTGTTGCCAAATCAACTTTCAAACCGCCGATCGTGACGCTGGAAGTTGCAATCGCAGTCACCACGCCTTCGGCCTTGAAATTGACACCGGTCGATACACTGGTCGGCGCGTCGGCCAGCGAAACCAGGGTCGCAACAATGTTAGCCGTGCCGGGTGACGATCCGAACAGATAGCCATGGACGGTGGCGTAGCTGCCGGCCACTGCGGCCGCACCCGAACCCATCGTGGCGCTTAGTCCGGATTGACCGGTGATGGCTACGCAGGGGTTGACAGCGGCGGAAACGCAGGCGCGATGATCGCTGAAATTGGTGGCGGACGTGAGCTGCACCGTTTGCCCCATGACCGTCAGCGTGCTGGCCGTTGTATCAGCAGTGTCAACGTAGCCACGCGCCAGCGGATGCACATGCAATTCGCTAGCCTCGGGGCGTGCCGCAGAACTTGCCATGGCGGGCTTGACATCTACCACCATGCCAACTTCCAGTCCGGAAGTTGCGCTGGCAGTTGTGCCGCTGTCGTCGTCGATGACTATGGCATTCGTTGTTGAAAACTCGTGACCATTGACAAACACGCTGCCAAAGGCAGTGATGGCACCGGATGAAGTAGCACCACTCAGCTGAGTGGCAACTGGCGTAGCGGAGGTGCTGCTTCCACCGCCGCCGCAGGCTGCCAGCGCCATCACCAGGCCGGTAGCAATTGACCAAGCAAAATGTTTAAATTTCATTTCGTTTCTCTGGTTGGTTCCGACGCCGGATTGCGTCACGAGTCGCGATTCTGGTGGAAGGATGTAAAAACTTTGTGGTAGATGTGTAAGCGTTGGTTGCCGCAAATCGTCTAGCGGACCTTGGTGAATTTGTCCCTGTTGGCTAAATGGAATCCGCAGCCATCGGTTCTGCCAAAGCCGGAAACCGCTTCACCGCATGTACCTCGTCGACAATCAATTCGGTACAAAGTGATACACCTTGGTTGGATGCCAAAGACAAATTCGATCCACTTGATTTTTGAGAAAGTGGCTGGAGCAACATTGCCAGGCAACCGTTGTGTATACGATAGCGTTGTCTGTCCTTCAACAGACTAGCGGCGATCGTCACGATCGTCAATTTGTTCAAGTCACCCACCCACTGGACGATTCAATGACGCAAACCCCGGTTAATCCGCACCTGTCAAAACCACTCATCGTGCGCTTTGTATTGGCTCGCCCACGGCTTCTGATCAGCTGCGTTCTTGGTTGGGCAACGGCATTGCTGCTACCTGAAGCGCTGGCGCAGCAAACTATCACCAAAGCGATCATCGGCTGGAATGTTGGAGCTTGTCTGTATTTGTTGCTCGCTGCCCGCATGATGTTCTGGTCGACACACGAGCGAATGCGCACGCGTGCGTTGCAGCAAGACGAAGGCCGGATTCTGGTTCTGGTACTGGTTGTCACCGCTGCGTTGATGTGTCTGGGTGCCATCGTGGCTGAACTGGCAGTGGTAAAGAATATCCAGGGCACACTTCGCTATGCGCACATCGCGTTAGCAGCACTGACAATTGTTTCTTCCTGGGCCTTCACGCAAGTTATGTTTTCATTGCACTATGCCCATGACTATTACGCGACCGAAGTTCATGGCGAGCATGGCGGGCTGGACTTTCCGGGTGGCCACCCGCCGGACTACGGTGATTTCCTGTATTTCGCCAGTGTCATTGGAACATCGGGGCAAACCGCCGATGTCAGCTTCACCAGCCGCAAGATGCGCAGGACCGGGACAGTGCACTGCGTGTTGGCATTTTTCTTCAACACTACGTTAGTCGCGCTGACGATCAACATTGCCTCGGGTTTGTTCTGAGAAGGTTGATTGCAACTCCCTCCATAACCTTGGTATGGATAGGGGTATCAACACACCGTTACATTGAACCAACGGCGTTTACATAATCCCTTGCACGCCCTAGAAGATGGAATGAGGCTCCAGTCGGGGAGCTCGAATCCGCCGTCCTGCCGGAGTAAATAAATTTGATTGCAGCCCAGGGCTGTCCTTGAGACGAGGCTCTTGGCGCGTGCACAACCAATGGAGATATTGTTTTGCAGACCTCATCCACATCCCCTACTCTAAGTTCCATAAACGGACGTCACTTGCTACCGCCAAGAGCCACCGCAATCATCGGCTTCACCCTCATGGCGGCGCTAGGCTGTGGCGCGGTCTTCGCCCAGAATACGGCGAGCCGCTTTCGCGAATACGATGGTGCACAGACTGCCGATACGTCGCGTTTGCTCAGCGCCCGCGCCGAGCAAACCGTCAAGGTTGTGGTCGTCATGTCGGAAAATTCCGTGGCAGGCGCGCGCGCGCTTTCACCCACCCACACCATCGACCGCGCCGAACGTGACCAGGTTGTCAATCGCGTCCGGGCCCAGCATGATGCCGTTCGCCCGCAACTGGAAGGTCACGGCGCCAAGGTGCTCAATCATTTCCACAATGCTGTCAACGGCATCAAGGTTGAGGTGCACCCGTCGAAAATTGCGGCCATTGCCGCCTTGCCTGGCGTGGTCAGTGTGCTGCGTGTAGTCCAGCATGAGTTAAACAACACCAGCACGGTGCCTTATATCGGCACCCCTGCGGTCTGGCAAGCGACGCCTGGATTCCGTGGTGAAGGTATCAAGGTCGCGATCGTCGACACCGGCATCGATTACACGCACGCCAACTTTGGCGGTCCCGGAACTGTGGCCGCGTTCGCTGCCGCTGCCGCCAGCGGCACGACACCGGCCGATCCCTCCTTGTTCGGCCCCGCTGCACCCAAGATTAAGGGTGGGATTGACCTGGTCGGTGACGCCTACAACGGATCTAACACACCGGTGCCTGACACCAACCCGCTCGACTGCAACGGCCACGGCAGCCACGTCGCCGGCACCGTCGCCGGCTTCGGCGTGACCGCCGCCGGCACCACTTACGCCGGCCCCTACAACGCCGCGGCCTATGTGCCAGGTGCCTTCAATATCGGGCCTGGTGTTGCACCCAAGGCAGACCTCTACGCGGTCCGCGTCTTCGGCTGCACCGGAACGACCGATGTCGTGGTCGAGGCCATTGACTGGGCGGTGGCCAACGATATGGACGTGATCAGCATGTCGCTGGGCTCGCCTTTCGGTGGCGCCGACAGTGCCGACGCATTGGCGGCCCAGGCTGCGACTGCAGCAGGTGTCGTGGTGGTCGCCGCGTCGGGCAATAACGGACCTGCGCCGTACATCACCAGTGCGCCGGCCAGTGGCGACGGGGTAATCAGCGTTGCCGCCATCGATGGTCGACCCACGTTCCCTGGTGCGGTTCTGACGCTGGCCAGCGGTGCCACCATCAACGCCCAGGACTCCAATGGCGCTGCGCTGCCTTCCTCGGCTCTGCAGACTGTGGTTCTTCGCAACGCAAACGGTACGGTGTCGCTGGGTTGCAACGCGGCAGAGTACGCCGGCACCACCGGCAAACTGGTGGTCACCTTGCGCGGCACCTGTGCGCGAGTCGACCGGGCCATCTTCGGCCAGGCCGCCGGCGCCGCCGCTGTAGCGCTGATCAACAATGGCGCTGGTTATGGCATTTACGAAGGCCCGATCGCGGGTGTCAGCATCCCGTTCCTTGGCGTTCAGCCTTCCGATGCTGCGGCCTTGACGGGTTCTACGTCAGAGTCGATGGTCGCCACGGTGCTGAACAATGCGTTCGTTGGTACTGCCGCAAGCTTCAGTTCGGCGGGGCCACGCGTCGGCGATAGCGCACTGAAGCCCTCGTTGTCGGCGCCTGGCGTCTCGGTGTTCTCGACTCTGGTCGGCTCCGGTAACGGCTCGATTGCGGAAAGTGGCACTTCGATGGCGACGCCGCATGTGGCTGGCGTTGCGGCATTGACGACACAGGCTCACCCAGGCTGGAGCGAACGCGCTTTGGCGGCGGCGATCACACAGACCGCAGCGCCTTCGAAACTGCCCGACTACTCCGCACGCATTGAAGGCGCCGGGCTGGTGCAGCCGGTTGGTGCAACCCTGACTCAGACTGTGGTCTCGATTGCTGAAGACCCGAATGCCACCGCCATTTCTTTTGGCTTTGCCGAGTTCAGCAGCAGCTACCAGGCTTCACGCCAATTGCGAATCAGCAACAAGGGTCGCCAGCGCGTCAGCTTCAACCTGGTTGCGACTCCCACTGGTGGCGACGTACACACCATGACACTGAGTCGTTCGGTGATCAGCATCGACGCCGGTGAGACCGAATCGGTCAAAGTGACTTTGTCGGTGCCCGGCACCAGCGCCGGCGACAGCTCCACTTTCAATGAAGTGGCCGGCTTGGTGACGCTGACCCCGGCCAGCGCCGGCGACAACGGTGGCGTGACGTTAAGCCTGCCCTACTACCTTGTGGAACGTGCCCGTTCGAAGTTGTCGGCACAACTCAGCAGCACATTGAGCCTGCGTCGCCCGGCGAGCACGGTTCGACTGAGCAATTCAAGCTCGGCCGCCAAAGCCGCCAACGCGGATTTCTACGCCTGGGGTCTGAGTGGAACCCGTCAGGGTGCGGCACCGTTTGACATTCGCGCAGTCGGTGTGCAGTCGTTCCCCTATGACCCAACCACCAATTTCCTGGTGTTTGCCGTCAATACGTTTGATCGCTTCAACACTGCCGCCAACGGCGAAGTGGACCTGTACATCGACTCCAACGGTGACGGTGTGCCAGACTTCAATGTTTTCAGCTTCGACTACGGCGCCCTGACCTCCGGCTCCTACAGTGGCGAAGCGGTGGTGGGCGTGCAAAACCTGCATACCGGTGCCACCAAATTGACATTTTTTACTGATGCGCCAACCGATGGCTCAACGATGCTGCTGCCGGTTCTTACCTCCGACATCGGGCTACTGCCCTCCAATCCGCGCTTTAGCTACCGGGCGTATTCCTTCAACTGGAACGGCGCCCTTAATTCGGTACCGGGTGTTGCATCGTTCAATGCCTTCACACCAGCGATCTCCAACGGCGATTACGTTACAGTGAACCCTGGCAGCACGGCATCGGTGGCGGCCACATTGGACCGGACGGAATGGGCTCTGACGCCGGCGCTGGGTGTCATGGTGGTTGATAAAGAAAACACCTCAGGTGCCGCCCAGGCAGCGCTGCTAAGAGCGTCGCAGTAACACCCATTCCCTGCTCCTTAAAGTAATCAGACCGGGGTGGCAGTTCATACCACTGAATTGCCACCTTCGGTGGCAACAAGAGGTGCGCTGTCGTCCTCCATTGTGAAAACCTGACAGCGCCGCACCGGGCTGTTGCATTCTTTACCTCGACTTCATAAGCTGGCTACGGGAGCGCAACGTCGCTCTCGCAAACTGGCAGCATGCACCGTAAACCAAAACTGCACGTGATCGATGTTGGGGTCGACAAGGCTCGAACCTCCAGAGGCCAGCCATGGCAATGAAATATTGCCAAATTGCAGGCGGCAATTTCGGGGACGATCTCAATACCCTGATCTGGCCCGGCCTGTTTCCCGATATGGCAAAGCTGGATGGAAGAGCTCTCTTTTATGGTGTCGGAACCCTGCTGGACGGCCGACACGACAGGAGCGTGAAAAAAGTGGTTCTGGGCAGCGGCGTTGGGGAAGCGCGTGCAGCCCTGGCAGACCCCAACTGGGATTTCCGCTGGGTAAGAGGTCCAAGTTCAGCGCGGGAATTCAACCTGTCCAAAGAGCTCGCCCTGGGTGACCCGGCCTTGCTGTGGCGCGAGCTTCAAATCAGTGCCGATGGACAAGGCGCTGTCGGGTTGATACCGCACTATGCCACCTGGGACAGCTACGACTGGGCCAGTGTCGCATTGAACGCCGGCATGGTGGCCATCAATCCAAGGCAATCACCGACCGAGGTAACCGCTCAAATGCGCCGCTGTTCGCGCATACTGTCGGAGTCATTGCACGGCGCGGTCTGTGCGGATGCCATGGGAATTCCCTGGTCTGCCTGTGTTCTGGCCCACCGCTTCAATGACTTCAAGTGGAAAGACTGGCTCGATACCGTGCAACGTCCGTTCGCACCGCTGGTCATGGATCGGCCCTTGGTCAGAACCATTCGCCGCTCCAAGGCTTTGACCAACCGACTGGCACGTTGGGCCAATTACCGTCGCTACACAAGATACCCCGCATTGCGCGCGGTAGCCGCCGCGACCGTCGATGATGCCCGGCACGTTTCTGAAACACTTTACAGATACGGCAAAGACGAGGCCAAATTCATTTGCAGCAAACCCTGCGACGTGGCACGCCAGAGAGATCGGATGATGACCGCCTGCGCTGACTTCGCCCGCGACTATGAGCTGCGCTTCACGCCCTGAACGCAAGCTTTTCTACAACCGAATGGGGGGCAGCGTCGTCGGCGATCTGACCGTCACTGGTTGGCGGTATATCAGTTGTTGGCCCCAATAAATCTCCAGGAAATAGGGTTCGGGTCGAATCGGTATCGCAGACCACCCGAAGTGACCATAGGCATCGGTATAAGACAGCGCACTACGGCCAAGTCTTTGATGCACCAGAACGGCGCTGACGCCAGGGACAGGACCGCCCGAACTGCGCGACAAGACCTGGCCTTGCACCGGAACGCTGGCACCCGCGGCTTGGGCGCGGGCCGTGTTGGTGCCAAGCACAACCGCGGCGCCCAGGAGCAGGACCAGGAGCTGACGACGGCGCGTCATTGCGGCACGCCGTAGGCGACTGTGTTGGTGGCTGCGTTCGCTGGATCAGCCGGGTTAAACGGGAGATCGGCAATGCTTGCCGTCAGGTCTGATTTCTTGAGTTTTCGATGCAGTTCAAGCGTTCCCAAAGGGGTCACATGCCGGCCCTGTTCACTCACTTTGATGGACTTGGAAAAAGGTTCATAGCCAGGCGCGTTGACGACCAGCACAACCACCGATAAATCAGGATAAATCTTGCCACTGATGGTCCCGGCTGTGGTACTTGGAAGTTCCCAGCTGGTGGTAGGGCGCACCAGAATCGAAACCGGTTCGTCGACGCCCTTGATCTCTCCTTCGAATTCCAGCGGAACCAGTCCTGGCGGCCTGAGAAATCCAAGAGACACCGAGACAAACAGCAAGCCAATCAGGAAAAATGCCATGCCAGGCACTTGTGTCGTCAAGCGAAACTGTTTTTTCCACTCGAGGGTCAGCGCTTCGGTTTTGGGTGTCGCGGCAAAGGTCAGCGCGCCTTTGGCAATCAGCCATATACCACCCAGCACCATGGCAATGCCGCACACGGCTCCGATCAGCGCAACAAGTTCAAAAGCACTCATGGCGTTCCCTGTCTGGTTGTATTTTTTTCATCCTGCATCTTTTTCAAAAAAACTACTGCTGATATGGGTATTTGGCAAAGTTGGACTCAGGTCGCCTGACCAGCTGTAGAAGGTGGGGTTGTTGTGTCTGGTTTTTGATTGGCAGGCGCCTGCTGGCGTCAGAAGAGTTGTTTAATGGGTCTCATGCACAAGAGAAAATCGCCCTCTGCAAATGCGCCGACCAAGCCGACACCGGCGCCGGGTCAGCCACTGGTGCCGCTACAGCCGGTCAGTGAGCGCATCGGCGAGACCGCCGATAATCTGCGTGCCCGCGAGAATGCGTTCACAAAGCGGCGTCGTGGGCCACCACGCTGAACGTCGTTAGCCCCAAGCGCCAGATGCTGCGACCATAGGTGGCCGCCAGCAAGGTCTTGCTGGAAGCGTGGTAGACCAAATCGACCACCATGGCCGGGGGCAAATTACCGCTTGCGTTGCGCCAGTTGGCACCGGCATCGGCGGTGACATAGACACCCGCATCGTTGCACACCCACAACTCTCCCGGCTGGTCCGGTCGAATCAGCAATGCGTGGTGGGGTACGTCGGGCAGCTTGCCGCCGTCAATGTCGCTCCAGGAAGCGCCTGCGTCAATCGAGCGAAAAACATGGTGGTTACCGAAATTCGCGGTCGTGAGGTAAACCTCTTTGGCGTTTTGCGGGTGCGTCACAATGCGCGTGATCATCACGCCCGGAAGCGTTCCACCGGCCAGGTTGGCGCTCCAGGTTGCACCGCCGTCCAGGCTTCGAAAGAAGCTTCCATTCTCCGTGGCGATGTACACATTCTTGGAGTTGGCCGGTGCCACTTCGATAGCACTGATCGGACTGCTGTCCAGTATTGGCGTCAACGCATTCCAGGAGACGCCATCGTTGCGTGTGCGGTAGAGCCGCTGACTACCGGTGTAGACCGTGTTCGCATCGTTCGGGTCAAAGCATATGTAAACCATCCAGATGCCCGCGCTGTCCTCTGGCTTGAAGGGCGGTGAGACATTGCGCGTCGCACCATTGCGAAAACGGTACATACCGCCAAACTGGTAGGAGGCATAGATATGACCGGCGTCTTTGGGGTCAATCACCATCCAGCCACCGTCGCCGCCAAGAAGCTCGAAGGCGTCGTCGACGGCGCCTGTTTTAGTCACCAGTGTGCCGTTGTCCTGCGCACCACCGCCGAAAACGCGGGCGTCAGTTTGCCCAACGTCGATGTCGTAATACATCGTCACCGACAAGCCGGCGCTGCGATTGCTCCAGCTTGCGCCAGCGTCCTCGCTAACATCCATGCCACCGTCATTGGCACTGTAAATGCGTCCCGGTGCCGACACCGGCATCACCAGCATGTGATGATCAGCATGTGCATAGCCTGCTGTGCCGCGCTGGGCGTCCCAATGAGAGGCCACCGACCAGGTCTGGCCGCCGTTGCTGCTGCGGTGCAAATCGACGCCGCCGCAGATGACCTGGTTGGGGTCTGTCGGATGCACTGCGATGGCGTTGCCGTAAGACATCTGTCCTTCTTTGGCAAAGTGACTCCCTGCAATGTTGGCCCAGCTATCGCCGCCGTTGCTGCTTTTGAAGACACCCAGCACGGCGTCACTCTGTCCCGCCGCGTCGGCACAAATTGCATACATCACCTTGGGGTTTGACGGCGCCAGTGCCATTGCAGTGCGGCCTATGCGGTCCGGACTGGGCAGACCGGTCTTGAGCTGGACCCAGCTTTGACCAGCGTCGCTTGAGCGGTAGATGCCGCTGGTCATGCCGGGGCAAGTTACGGTGACGAAGATACGCCCTTTGGTGGCAGCATCGAACACCACCTTATGGCACCAGTAGTTGCCAGCATTGACGAATGTTTCACGGACCCAGGTGAGGCCGCCATCGCGGGTACTGTAAAGGCCACCAAAGTCATTGTCGCCAGAAACCCGGCCGAAGCCGACACCACCAACCAGCACATGCTTTGAATCGAACGGATCAACGGCGATGGTGCCAATGCGTCGCGGCAAACCCTTCTTTGCCGACAACGCCCAGGCGCTCCAGCTGCTACCGCCGTTGGTCGAGCGATAGACACCGTCGCCCGGGTACGAGTCAAGCGACAGGTTGGCTTCACCGGTGCCGCAGTACAGTGTTTTGGGGTTGGTCGGATCGATGGCCAGAGCACCGATCTGCAATGGACCTTTGGCGCGCCACCTGAAAGTCCAGTGGCGCCCGGCGTCGATACTGGCCCACACACCACCGCCGGCGGCCCCGATCCAGATCCGGTCGGCATTGGCCGGATCGCACACCAGCGCGGTGCAACGCCCACCAATATTGCTCGGTCCGGCCAGCGCCCATTGAGTCGCGACGGCCACTGTCGCTGGCATGCTGCGCTCGATGCGGCGACGCTCGGCAACGAGTTTTTGCAGTGGCGCTTCTCGCATCGGCCAAGTGATGCGGGAGTGAAACCAGGCGGCTCGCTTTTTGTGCAGCGTCAGTCGTGGCGCCGGTATTGCGGGCGCACGCTGTTTGGACGGACCCGAACCCAAACGAACAACATTGCCCGGTTGCGCGGCGCCTTTTTTGCTTTTTGCCATGCTGCTACCTCCTTCGAACCTATGCTGCGAATTGCGCTATATCGGTGTCGGTTATTATTTCCGCCGTGAGCGATTGCGCAAAACCCAGATCGCCACGATGGCAATGATCGGTATTGCAAACAGCAGAAACTCAAATGATCCCGAACCACCGTCGGGAGAAACTCCGAATATCCTCTCGATGAAATCCATGTCGCCTCCTGATATTTCAAAACTTTTGGCAGCAAATCAACCCGCTGCGAGGCAACTATATACGCGGCATCCGTTTTAACAAGAACCTATTCTAGGTAGGGTTTTTACACGTCGACTACCGTTGCCATGGTGCATATTCTTTGAACCAACCCCGATGAGGCCCGTCATGCCAAGAAGCAAGAACACCGTATTGATTGTTCATGGCTGGTCAGACACGTCGCAATCATTCCACGCCTTGGCGCAATTTCTCAATAGCCGCGGTTTTCAAACCGTCAATTTGTACCTGGCGGATTACATTTCGATGGAAGACGATGTGTCGATTGACGACGCCGCCAACGCCATGGAACTGGCCGTACGGGCGCAGATTTCGAGCGGCACGCTGCAACTGCCTTTCGACCTGGTGGTGCATTCCACCGGCGGCCTGGTGGCCCGCAACTGGCTGGCAACCTACTACACCGGTGTCGCGTCTGACAAGATGCCGGCGCAGCGCATGGTGATGCTGGCGCCCGCCAATTTTGGCTCGGCCCTGGCCACCATCGGGCAAACCATGCTGGGGCGTGTGCTCAAGGGTTGGGAGCATGGGTTTCATACCGGCAAACTGATGCTTGACGGGCTGGAGCTGGGTTCCCCGTTTCAATGGGAGCTAGCGCTGCGCGATCTCTTTGCCCAAGGGCCTGCGAACACCGGCACGATTTACGCAGCCGATCTGGTTTGGCCCTTTGTGCTGGTTGGCTCCATGCCCTATCAAAGCGGCTTGGCCCAGATGGTCAATGAACACGGCTCGGATGGCACGGTCAGAGTGGCAGCGGCCAATCTGAATGCCTACGGCGCCACCCTGGACTTCACCGCCTCTGCGGCCCCGACCATATTGGGAATGACGGCCAACAACAACGCGGCCTCGCTGGCGCACGGCGCCTTTACCCCCTGGCCGCATCGTTACGGTGAAACCATGACCTTTCCACTGGGTGTCATGAACCGGCGTGACCATGCCAGCATCACCGATCCAGCGAGCCTTGGCGATGGTGAAAGTGATGCTGAGCAGGCCCTGTTTCAGCAGTATCTGTTGTCTGCCCTGAGCTGCAACTCGTTTGATGACTACCGGTCAATCGAACAGACTTGGCGGACTCAATCAGATCAGGTTCAAGACGCTGCCAGCGCCGACGCAGACCATCACGGCCACCTGCAGATCAATGTGTTTGTGGTGGACCAATACCAAAAACCGGTGAGCGATTACCTGATCGAATTCCTGGCACCGAACTACCAGCAAAACACCGACCTGACCGGGGTGTTTCACGACAAGGTGATCCAGAACGTACACAAGTGTGCCCAAAATTCGGCCTTGCGCACGATCTACATAGACCGGCAGAGCCTGTTCGATCTTTTCTACGCGGGCATTCCCGCTGATTTGCCTAAGGAGTTGCGTTTGAGCATCAGCGCCTCTGCGCCCGGCAACAACGTCCGGTACTTCGACCATGCCTATGGTGCAGAGGGCGAATTCGTTGTTCACTCGGTCGATGAGGCGTCGCGCTGGCTGCATCGCAATGCCACGCACTTTTTGAAGATCGTTATCCCCCGTCTACCGTCTGATCAAGTGTTCAAGCTGGCGAAATTTACTTGACCGAGAGCAGATCATCACCAACTTCGTTTTT
>JANXLW010000353.1 GCA_025354965.1 Betaproteobacteria bacterium | reverse complement strand
CTAACGGCGCATTGCCAGCACAAAGGTTTGCGTGCCTGACAGATATAGCGGCCGTGCAAGATCAACCAATGATGCGCGTCGACCAGATAGTCGGGCGGTACCCGCTCAAGCAGTCTTAGCTCTACTTCATAGGGTGTTTTGCCAGGCGCCAGACCGGTGCGATTGGCCAGCCGAAAAAGATGCGTATCGACTGCCATGGTAGCTTCCCCAAAGGCCACATTGAGTACCACGTTGGCCGTTTTGCGCCCTACGCCGGGCAGGGCTTGTAGCGCTTCGCGCGTGCGCGGCACCTCACCGCCATGCTGATCCACCAGGATTCGGCAGGTTTGCATCAGATGTTTGGCTTTGGAGCGAAATAGCCCGATGGTCTTGATGTAGTCCTCCAAGCCTTCCTGCCCCAGAGCCAGTATCTTTTGCGGTGTGTTGGCCACCGGGAAGAGTTGACGCGTGACCTTGTTGACGCTCACATCGGTGGCTTGGGCAGACAACAACACGGCGGTGAGCAACTCAAATACCGAGCTGTATTCCAGCTCGGTTTGCGGGTGCGGATTGGCGGCCTTGAGCGTGGCAAAAAAAGACTCGATGTCAGCGGACTTCACGCTCAACTGATATTTACAAACGAGTCTGCCGCCGGAAACCTGGTTTGCATCCACTGCGGGTCCAGCATCAGTGCGGCCACCACATGCTGCGGTAGAGTGACGAGGACTTCAGGGTTGGCATCTGGCGTGTCCGCCAGCAAGCCAGCCAGATGCACGATGGCCGCCAGGCGCGAGAAAGCGTGGTCGCCTACCGGGTCCGACGACAGTTGCAAGGCTTGCACAATTTCCTTTGGAAAGTTCCAGCGGCGGGCAAGTTCGGCAGTAACCTGACCTTCGCTAAAGCCCACCAGGCGCTTTTCGCGCTCCCAACGGCCACCGGGCAGTTGTGGCAGCTTTTCGATCTCCGCAAGCGTTTTGGGGTCAGCCTGGCCAATCAAAAGTTCACCCAGGCGCAGCATCATGCCGGTCAGCCATGCTTGCTGACCGTCTGCACCTACGCCGCCGGCCAGCCATTGGGCATAGCCTGCGCATGCCATGCTGGCTCTCCAGAACTCCTTGGCGTCGAGTCCTGGCAAGGCAGGGAATGAGTCGCTCAGGCAGGAGCTTAGCGACAAAGTACGGACTTTCGACATGCCAGCCATCTTGATGGCGTCGTCGAGCGACCCCACGGTACGCTACAGACCAAACTGCGCGCTATTGGCCAAACGCAATAGTTTTGCAGTCAGGGCAGGGTCTTTGGCGATGATGTCGCGCACTTCCCAGACCGACGCATGTTCATCATTGAGCGTTTTAATCAAGGCGTGCGCCACCTCGGATATAGACGGTAGTTTGACTGTTGCAAAGAAGGAGTCGAGACTGGACATTGTGGTTCCTGGACAAGAGTTGAAGGCAATCGGTGACAATTTAACCTAAATATCGATAGTAAAAAAGCCAGTTTGGCAAAAGCCTGGCAACTATTATCGAAGTCGTTTCCATTGAAAGTCTGACACCATGCAATTTGCCGATCGCCTGAACAAGGTCGAAACCTCCGCCATTCGCGAACTCTTCAAGCTGTTGGGCAAGCCCGGCATCATCAGCTTTGCCGGGGGCTTTCCCGACCCCGCGTTGTTTGATGTGCAAGGCATCCAGGAATCCGCCAACGCCGTTCTGGCCAATAGCCCTGGGGCGGTGCTGCAATACGGTGCTACTGAAGGCTATCAGCCGTTACGTGAAGGCATCAGCGGGTTCATGGCGAACAAGGGCGCCATCGCCAAGCCCGAAGGACTGATCGTCACCACTGGCAGTCAGCAGGCGTTGGATCTGATCGGCAAAACCATGATCTCGACCGGCGACAAGGTGATTGTGGAAGCGCCCACCTTCCTGGCCACCATCCAGTGCTTTCGCCTGTATGGTGCGCATATTATTGGCGCGCCGATTGACGCCGACGGCGTCGATGTGGATAGATTGGAAAAACTCATCGAAGAACACAAACCGAAGCTGGTCTACCTCATCCCCACATTCGGCAACCCCAGTGGCGCCACGCTCAGCCTGGCGCGGCGCAAGCGCATTCTGGAAATAGCAGCGCGTACGAAGACGCTGGTGGTAGAAGACGATCCCTATGGCGAGCTGTATTTTGACCAACCGCCACCGCTTAGCCTGCTGGCACTGAGCGAGCAGGTAAGCGGGAGTCGTGACTGGCTGGCGCATTGTGGTTCCTTCAGCAAAATCCTGTCGCCCGGATTGCGTGTCGGCTGGCTGATTGCGCCGCCCGAACTGCTGGCCAAGGCCACCATGTGCAAGCAATTCAGCGACGCCCACACCAGCAACCTGACACAGGCCATTGCGGCACACTACCTGACGCTGAATCGGCTGGATGTCGCACTGGCCGTGGTGCGCAAAACTTATGCCCAGCGCGCCAGCGTCATGGCCGACTCACTACACCGCGAGTTGGGCAGTTCGATCGAATTCAACCAACCCCAAGGTGGGATGTTTTTCTGGGCCAGGCTCACCGGCGCCAACAACAAAGGCAGAAACGCCCCGGAATTTGCCAAACGCGCCATCGACAGAGGCGTGGCCTTTGTCCCCGGCGCGCCATTCTTTGCGCATGACCCTGATCTGTCCACTTTGCGGCTGAGTTTTGCGACGGTGGGGTTGGAGAAAATTGTGGAGGGGATTGAAAGGTTGGGGCGGGCGCTTTAGTCACGCGGTTGACTCGCCCGAGCGCATCTGCGTGCAAAACGGATTAAGAAAAGCTTGACCTGACGCATGCCAAAATCAACAGGTGAATCGGATAATTGCGACGCGGCATGATATCGAGATGCAGATGATGAACCCAGGAATGATTTACATCAAAACCGACATAGGCAGGGCAGAGGTAGCTGACCGCAGTCGTGAATTGAGCGCGACACAACGGCGCGTGCTGATTGTGGTTGACGGCCACAAAACGGTCAACGATCTGGGCGCCCTGGTGCGGGTCGGTGAGTTGGAGGCGACGCTGGAGCATCTTTTGCAGCTAGGCTTGATTCAAGCGACCGATCACATTGCACCCTTGCTGGCGCCCGCGGCGCCTGGTTTTGCAGCAGCGCAGGCGACCGAACAGCCACGGCCCGCAACCAGCCCGGCAGAATTCAGGAAAGTGCGTCAACAGGCTTCGAACTTTGTCGCCGATCGACTGGGGTCTGCCGGTGAACCTATTTGCGCGGCCATCGATCGCTGCGACAGCCCGGCCGAACTGCGTAAGCTGTTTCGCGGCATTGAAATCTTCGTTGGGCAACGATTGAGCCCACAAATGACGCAGGCGTTTGCACGCCATTTTGGTTCTTTGCTACTGTAGCTGTTGGGCTTAGTCGCTATCGGGCCAATCGGCAAACGGAAAGGCCGGCTGTTCAGCGGCAAAGCTGACAAAGTTTGCGATCTGTCCCAGGTAAAGACCCAGACTGCGGCCAAACACCATCAGGCGCGGATTGGGTGTGTCGCTGGCTACTGCCAGCACAAACTGGATGAGGGCCACGAAAAACAGAATCGTAGCGGCAAACTGATAGGCCATACCCATCAGGATCATCAATAGACCGCGCAGCCAGATGCTGCGCCGCACGGTAACAGGATATTCGCTCATGTTCGCCCTTTAAAGTGTCGCGGAAAATACGCCAGATGTGATTTCGTAAGAGCGCAGTCGCGCCGTGTGATCATAAATTTGCGAGGTGATCATCAGCTCATCGGCAGCAGTGAGCTCGATGAAAGCTTCCAGGCTTGCGCGCACAGTGTTTGAAGCGCCAATGGCGGAGCAGGAAAGCACGCTGTCAAGCAGGGCGCGCTCGGCCGGGCCAACGATGTTGGGATAGTTGGCGATGGGCGGTGGCAAGCGGGCCGGGCGACCGCTGCGCAGATTGACAAAAGCCTGCTGCATCGAAGTCGCCTGATACTGCGCTTCTTCATCGCTATCAGCGGCAAACACATTGAAACCCAGCATGACGAAAGGCTTGGCCAGGCGCTCCGACGGACGAAAGCTGGCCCGATAAAGTGCAATGGCCTGCATCATTTGCTGCGGCGCAAAGTGCGACGCAAAAGCGTAGGGCAATCCCAGTGCAGCCGCTAACTGCGCGCCAAACAGGCTGGAGCCCAGAATCCAGATCGGAAGGTTTAGACCCTGACCAGGCACCGCATGCACCGGGTTCCTCGAAGCCGTTGAAAAATAGTCCAACAACTCGACCACAACGCGCGGAAACTCATCGGCGTCGGAGACATGGTTGCGGCGCAGGGCGCGTGCGGTGATCTGATCCGAGCCCGGCGCACGGCCCAACCCGAGGTCAATGCGCCCGGGGTAGAGCGACTCCAGCGTGCCGAACTGCTCGGCAATCACCAGCGGCGAGTGATTGGGCAGCATGATGCCACCTGCGCCGACCCGGATGCGGCTGGTAGCCCCCGCGACGTGCC
>JANXLW010000336.1 GCA_025354965.1 Betaproteobacteria bacterium | reverse complement strand
ACAGCGCCTGGCTGGCGCGGCGCTGGAGCGACCCGACGTTTCCGATCAACTTCCCCTGGTTTGGCTCCAGCGACTACTGGCAGGGCCAGGTCCTGATGCTCCAGGAGCAGATGGAAGCGATGCAGGAAGAACCGCTGCGGGTCTAGCTTACTGCACGGCAATCGAGCGCAATTGCAGTGCAAATGGGCCGGCCTGCCGGTCTGCGATCATGAGGCCCATCTGGCGCAGGCGCCGCGGCTCGAAAGCCGCTGCCTGCGGTTGGCTGCGACCACGAAAGCTGGCCACGAAGGCCGCCACTGGCAAGCGCACCGTGGTCCATATTCCAGTGGTTGTTTCAAAGCTTGCCTGGTAGTTCACGCCATCAAAGCTATCGTCGGTGCGCAGATTGAGTTTATAGCGTCTGTCGTCACCGCACACCTCCAGCAGATAGTGCCGGGGCGAGTCGGCACCCAGGTCGCGCGGGTGCGAGCGCACCGAGGCAAAGCCGCCGCCGTTGCGCAGCGAAACCTGGCCCTCGAAGAAGGCGAAACCGGCCGCATCATGGCGCAACCGACTACGCGACAAACCTCCCATCACGAAGTCGTCAACAGCCGACCATTCGGTGATCGAACTGGCAGCAGCAAAACTGAATAGCAACCGTTGCACAAGGCGCTGATTTTGATAGCAGACTATTTGCCGTTGATGCCCAGCAACTCGACTTCAAACAACAGCGTGGCGTTGGGCGGAATCACGCCACCGGCACCGCGCTCGCCGTAGGCTATGGCGGCTGGGCAGGTCAGCTTGGCCTTGCCACCAACCTTCATGCGTTGCACGCCTTCGGTCCAGCACTTGATGACGCCGCTCAAGGGGAACTCGATCGGTTCATTGCGCTTGTAGGAACTGTCAAATTCCTTGCCATCGGGGAAGGTGCCACGGTAGTGCACCTTGACCTTGTCACTGGCGCTTGGGCTGGCGCCGGTGCCATCCTTGAGCGAGCGGTAGACCAGGCCGCTGGCAGTCACCACGGCGCCAGCCTCCTTGGCAGCGGCAGCGCTAACAGCGTCCTGCGCCCAAGCCGTGGGCAGCAACGCCAGAGTGGCGGCGAGAGTGGCAATGCGCAAAAAAGTATTCATGGCAATCTATTCGTTGAGTAAAAAAAAAGGAGATTGTCGCAGCCTGCCACTATACCGGCGCACGTAATCGCTGTCGAAGGCTGAATGTCGCGGGCAATCGAATGCGTCAGGCTTGGTGGCTTTCCTGATAAAACCGAACCGCGTTTCGCCCGGCATCCTTGGCTTGATACATCGCCGCATCAGCCCACTTGAGAAGGTCGGCTCCATCAGCATCCTGTTTGATGAAAATAACAATGCCGATACTGGCTGAACATTGATGTTCAACCATGGCATCCGGCTTGCCGGCATGTTTGACGTTGAGCAAATAGGGTGCCGCCAGACTGTGGCGGATTTTCTCGGCAATGACTCCGACTTGCGTAATCGATTCCTCGTGGTCGGCACTCAAGTCGCTCACCAGTACCACAAACTCATCGCCGCCAAAGCGTGCTACAGAATCGATCTCACGCACACAGGCTTTCAGTCGCCTGGCGACTTCCATCAATAACAGGTCGCCAACTGCGTGTCCGTGGACGTCATTGAGCGGCTTGAAGTTATCCAGATCAAGGAACATCAGTGCGCCATAGCGGCCACTACGCTTGCTCTCGGCCAGCGCCCGGGTCATACGGTCGTCCAGCAGGCGACGATTTGGCAACTGGGTAAGCGGGTCGTAGAAGGCCAGGCGAAGAATCTGGGCCTCGGCTTCTTTCATGGGGCGCAGAACCCAGAGATGAAGGACCGGGGCAACGATAACGGCCAGCAGAACGGGATCCAGGAACTCCCAAAAAAAAGGTGTCACCTGTGCGCCAAAGAGCGGCACAAAGACGCCTTCAATGACCAGCATGATTGCAAATTCGATCCCAAGAATGGCCACGCCCAACTTGACTGCGTTAGCTAAAGGAGTAGTGCTAATCTTCAGGTTGGATGAATTGAATTGCATCTGGGTCTCATGCACCGGTGCTGGCTATCAGCGTCCAGTAGTGCGCCACAGTATAGGGGCGGTGACCAGAATCCGAGTGGAACGCTCAACCATGCTGACCGGTCGGCAATAACGCAAGGGTGGGTCTTTACCCTTGCGGCTTGACCACCGGTCCGACAACACCCTCCAGGTTGGAGACCAGCGCCTTGCGGTACTCGGAAACATAGAACTCGACCGCCTTCTCCTGATCTTGTGCTGCGCCGTTATGGGACACGAAATTGAAGGCGTTGTAGCGACCAGCGGCGAACAGGATGGCCGCGCTGACCTCCCCGTCGTTTCCGCCCTCGGCCAAGCGGTTGGCAAAGTGGATGAACTCGTCAACCAACTTGAGAAATTCCGGCGGGTAGGCCATGGCGTTCTTTCTTCTTATCAAACCTTCAAAGCAACAAGGCGTTGACGCGCTTCACATAAGCCGCCGGGTCGGCCGGCATGCCGCCTTCGGCCAGCAGGGCCTGGTCAAACAGGATGTGCGCCAGATCGTTGAAGTTAACCGAGCCCTCGAGCTTTTTCACCAGCGGGTGCTGGGCGTTGACTTCCAGCACCGGTTTCACATCGGGTGCGGCTTGACCGGCCTGCTTGAGCATGCGTGCCAACTGCGTGCTCATGCCATGGTCTTGTACCACCAGGCAGGCCGGGCTGTCCACCAGGCGGGTCGTGACACGCACGTCTTCGGCCTTGTCTTTCAACGCTTCTTTCAGTTTGGCCAGCAACGGTTTGAAGGTTTCAGCGGCTTCCTCGGCGGCTTTCTTCTCGGCCTCGTCCTGCAGTTTGCCCAGGTCTACCGCGCCTTTGGCGACCGACTGCAACGGTGTGCCGTCAAAGTCGTGCAGGTAGTTGAGCGCCCACTCGTCGACACGGTCAGTCATCAGCAGCACCTCAATGCCCTTTTTCTTGAACACTTCAAGTTGCGGGCTGTTTTTTGCTGCCGCAGCGGTATCGGCGGTGATGTAGTAAATCGCTTCCTGGCCTTCTTTCATGCGCGCTTTGTAGTCGGCAAAACTCACACTCACGGAGTCGGTGGTGCTGGAGGCAAAGCGCAACAGCTTGGCCAGGCGGTCCTTGTTGGCGAAGTCTTCGCCCAGGCCTTCTTTCAGCACGGCGCCAAACTCGGCGTAGAACCTGGTGAACTTGCCAGCATTGGCTTGTGCTTGCGCTTTGTCTTCTTCGCTAACAACGTCGGAGACCGCTTCGGTAGTCGCATCGGTCACGCCGTCGGCTGCAGGCGTTGGCAGCCTGTCGCTTTTGGCCAGGTCTTCCAGCATGCCCAGCACGCGCTTGGTACAGCCTTCACGAATGGCTTTGACATCGCGGCTTTCCTGCAGCAACTCACGACTCACGTTGAGCGGCAAATCGCTGGAGTCAACCACACCTTTGACAAATCGCAGGTAGGTGGGTAGCAGCGCCTCGGCATCGTCCATGATGAAAACGCGTTTGACGTAGAGCTTGATGCCGGCCGATTTTTCGCGGTTGAACAAGTCCATCGGCGCCTTCGCTGGCAAGTACAGCAGTTGCGTGTATTCGGTGCTGCCTTCCACCCGGTTGTGGGTGTAGGCCAGCGGTGCTTCAAAATCGTGGCTGATCTGTTTGTAGAACTCGTTGTAGTTTTCGGGCGTGATGTCTTTCTTGGCGCGCGCCCAGATCGCGTTGCCCTTGTTGACGGTTTCCCAACCGCCAGTCTTGACCATGGCGCCGGGCTGGCGGCCGCCATTTTCATCACTGGGGTTGATCAGTTCACCGTCTTTCCACTCTTCCTTTTCCATCAGGATCGGCAGGCTGATGTGGTCGGAGTACTTGCCGATGATGCTCTTGACCTTCCAGGCGTTGGCATAGTCCATGGCGTCTTCGCGCAGGTGCAGAGTAACGCTGGTGCCGCGTGTCGTGCGCGTGATGGTTTCAACTTCGAAGTCGCCAGCACCGCCGCTGATCCAGCGCACGCCCTCGTCCGCCTTCAAGCCGGCGCGGCGGGACTCGACGGTGATCTTGTCAGCCACAATGAAGCCGGAATAAAAGCCGACGCCAAACTGGCCAATCAACTGCCCTTGCTCGGACACGTTGGCCTTCTGGTCACCCGTGAGTTTGGACATGAAGTCCTTGGTGCCGCTCTTGGCAATGGTGCCCAGGTGGTCGATGGCTTCCTGCTGGCTCATGCCAATGCCGTTATCAGAAATGGTAAGCGTCTTGGCGTCCTTGTCGAACGACACGCGCACTTCAAGATTCGGCGCGTCCTCATA
Source organism: Betaproteobacteria bacterium (assembly GCA_025354965.1). GTDB lineage: Bacteria > Pseudomonadota > Gammaproteobacteria > Burkholderiales > Burkholderiaceae_C > Rhodoferax. The sequence goes on along the minus strand of JANXLW010000336.1, from coordinate 2,148 downwards.
CACGGCATTGTTGTTGAGGGCCTCAAAACGCAGCTTGTCGCAAGCATCGGAAGCATTCGAGATCAACTCGCGCAAGAAAATTTCCTTGTTGGAATAGAGCGAGTGGGTAACAAGGTGCAGCAGTTGTGCAACTTCGGCCTGAAAGGAAAGCGTTTGTTTGGTCATGGTCAATTTGAAGGTCTGAAAATTGAAAGCGGCGTCCCGAGTTGACGCCGTTGAACCTCAATTATGGGCGATGGCCGTGACTTCAAGAGCCCGTCATGGCCTTAAGGTAAAGGGATTGCAGATCTGTCCCAATATCTGGTCGAAGGCCTTGAGCAGTTTTTGCACATCCGCGGGCGTGGTGGCCGGGCACACCAGCAGCATGTTATGAAACGGCGTGATCATCACCCCGCGATTGAGCAGTGCGAGGTGAATCAGGTGCTCCAGCTCGGCGTCGAGTGCGGTGCCGGCCTCGCTGCCGTTGCGCGGCGGCGTAGCGCGAAACTGAAACTCGGTGCGCGCCCCCAGTTGCGTCACACACCAGGGCAGACGACGACGCGCGATGATGTCGCGCAAGCCATCGGCCAACGTACTGGCGGTAGCCAGCATGGTGGCATAGATGGGCTCGGTCATCAGCTCACTGAGCGTCGCGCGCATCGCCGCCATCGCCAGCAGATTGCCACTGAGCGTGGTGCCGATGCCCGAGTGGCCAGGTGGCGCGGCCTGCTTGGCCTGCACCGCACGCTGAGCCCATTCGGCGCTGAAGCCGTACACCGCGCAGGGCACACCGCCACCGACCGGCTTGCCCAGCACGATGGCATCGGGCTGCAGGCCATGGGAGCGTGCGTAGCCACCGGGGCCGCAACTGATGGTGTGGGTTTCATCGAACACCAGCGCCGCGCCATGACGGCGGATCAGCGCCTGCGCCGCCTGCCAGTAACCGGGCTCCGGCAGCACCATGCCAATGTTGGTCATGGCCGGCTCAGCCAGCACGCAGGCGACGTCGCCCTGGTCCAGCGCTGCCTCCAGTGCCGCCAGGTCATTGAACTCGACCACCACAGTGTGCGCCGTCAGGTCGTGCACCTGGCCCAGCAGGCTGTCACGCTGCGCCGGCATACCCTCCACCAGGTCGACAAAGACGTCGTCCACGGTGCCGTGGTAGCAGCCGTTGAAAACAATCAGCTTGTGTCGACCGCTGGCGGCGCGCAGCCAGCGCAACACGAAACGGTTGGCGTCAGTGGCGGTCATCGCAAACTGCCACAAGGGCAAGCCAAAGCGCTCGCTAAGCAGTTCGCCAACCACCGTTGCGTCGGCGCCAGCCAACATGGCGGTGATGCCGTGAGCGGCCTGGCGTGCCACGGCGCGGGCTACGGGTGTCGGCGAGTGGCCAAACATGGCACCGGTGTCGCCCAGGCAAAAATCGCTTAAATCATGGCCATCGACGTCCAGCACGTGGGCGCCCGCTGCCTGTGCGATGTGCAGTGCAAACGGCGTGCCCCAGTCGTTCATCCAGTGCAGCGGCACGCCGAACATGAGGTGCTGCTTGGCGCGCTCGGCCAGCGCATTGGAGCGCGGGTTGCGCGCGACATAGGCGGCACGTTCGGTTTGCAACAGGGTCTGGGCACGCGCCCAATCGATGCCGCTACGGGTGGTGCGTGAATGATTCGACATGGCGAACCTCAAACCAGCAACAACAGGTGCTCACGCTCCCACGAGCTGATGACGCGGTTGTAAGTGCCGTATTCGAGTTCCTTGACGGCGCAAAAGGCGTCGACAAAGTGGGTGCCCAGCAGCTCACGCATAGGCTCGCAGGCACGCAGTAGTTCGATAGCGTCCTCCAGATGCCGCGGCAGCTCGTGCGCCATGTTCCAGGCGCTGGTGGCTACCGGTTCAGCCGGTTGGCGCGCTTCCAGCATGCCCAGGTAGCCGCACGCCAGCGTGGCGGCAATCGCCAGGTAGGGATTCACATCGACGCCCGGCACACGGTTTTCAACACGCCGGGCGTCAGGCCCGGACTTCGGGATGCGGATGCCGCAGGTGCGGTTGTCGTAGCCCCAGCGTACGTTGGTTGGCGCCGACATGTGCGGTGCCAGACGCCGGTACGAGTTGACGTAAGGCGCGAACATGGGCATCACTTGCGGCACATAGTTCTGCAAGCCGGCGATG
>JANXLW010000316.1 GCA_025354965.1 Betaproteobacteria bacterium | reverse complement strand
GATCGCGCGCACCTCGGCCATCACCTGCTCGTGCGGGAACACCTGTCCGGCATCGCACTCGGCCTCGCCTTTTAGCGTCTCGCGCACATCCTCTTCGGCAGCGTCCAGACCATCGCGCAGCACAAAGCGCAAGGTCGCGCGCGGGCTGCGCCCGGTGAGCTGCGCTAGATGGGAAAGACGCTTTTGTTCGACCTTGGTGAGGGCCAAGGCTTCAGCGCGGGTAGATGCGTTCATGTGGACTCCGCAGGCAGATTGAATAGGTTCTGTAAATGATACTACCGCGCCCCGTTAAGCCACTGCCTCACCTGGTTGCCCGGCAAGGTGATGACCGCGCAGGATTCGACGGGTGCAGGTGACGAGTGCCGTCCTCCTTGATGGAAACATCCCACAGGGTGGCCATGCCGAACACGGGCTTCGCCTGCGCGAATGTAATGGGGTACGCGCTTAACCGGATGCGCCGGGCAGCCAGCGGCGCCTTGCGCGGTCTGCCACTCGTGAACAGGTTCTGAGCAGATTTACGCAGAAGCCTGTGACAATCAGACATGGATAAAATATTCCATAACTAGTATAATTCAGCAATGGCAACTCCATCCGACAAATCCGTCATCTGGATCGGCAGCAGCAAGAAGGATTTGATGGCATTGCCGGTTGGCGTGCGCAAGTTTTTCGGTCATGCGCTCGATTTTTCTCAACGCGGCGAGCAGCACGATGCGGCCAAGATACTGCACGGTTTTGGCGGCGCCGGAGTGCTCGAAGTGGTGGAAGACGACATCGGCGGCACCTATCGCGCCGTCTACACGGTGAAGTTCGCGGAAGCCGTGTTCGTCCTCCACTGTTCCCAGAAAAAGAGCAAACGCGGCATCGCCACGCCGAAGGAAGACATGGACATCATTCACGCCAGGCTCAAAATAGCTGAAGCGTTTGCAAAGGAGTTGCGAAAATGAAAACCCGACTGATTGATGGCATTGAAGTGCAGCGGGGTTCCGGCAACGTGTACGCCGACCTTGGTCTGCTTGATGCTGAAAAGCTGAAGATCAAAACAGGCTTGGTGATCGAAATCAGAAAAGCCATGCGCAGCCTTGAGCTGACGCAACAAGAAGCCGCCAAACGTATGGGCATCACACAACCCAAAGTCTCTGACATGATGCGTGGCGACTTCACCAATCTGTCTGAGCGCAAGCTCATGGATTGCCTGACGCGGTTGGGCTATGACATTGAGATCAGCGTGCGACCCGCAAAGGCGGAGATTGGTCATTTGATGTTGGCTGCTGCTTAGGCTTGCTTCAGATCCCAGTCCACTATCGGTAGCCGAGGACGCTATCGAGCAAGGTAGCTGCAAGTGCA
>JANXLW010000301.1 GCA_025354965.1 Betaproteobacteria bacterium | reverse complement strand
CTAAAACGGTTTCAACTTGCCGCTTCCAGACCGTTCTTGAAGTGCTCGCGCATCCGCTGCATGGCAAGCGCACTGTCGCGGACCACAATGGCCGCCATCAATGCGCGATGTTCTTTTAGGGATTCATCCATGCGTCCAGATTTCAGCAGCGAGTTGTGCCGGTTTAGTTTCATCACCTTGCGTAGGTCGGCCACCATCTGATTGCGCCAGCGGTTGTTGGCTAGCTCCAGCAGCAGCATGTGAAAGTGTTCGTTGATTTCGAAAAAGCGCACACGGTTCTGCTTGCCTGGCTTGGCGCAAGCTTCCAGCTCCTGATGCAGGCTTTTCAAGGCTTCAATTTGCGGTTCGGTGGCCGCTGCAGCCACTACGCTGGCCGCATCAGATTCCAGTAGGCTCAGTAGGTGGTAGACGTCGGCCAGATCGCGTTCGGACACCTCGGTCACATAGGCACCGCGTCGTACTTTCATGGTCACCAGGCCTTCCGCTGCCAGCACTTTGAGCGCTTCCCGCAGCGGCGTGCGGCTGATGCCATAGGCTTCGGCAATTTTCAGCTCGTCAATCCAGCTGCCCGGTTCCAGTTCTCGTTTAAAAATGCGCTGACGCAACAGTTCAGCCACTTCTTCATAGAGTGCTCGCGGAGATAAAGAAAGTGCTGCCATGGTCGGAATTGTAAGCTTGAAATAATATTTTGAATCAATAATTATAAATAACGTAAACTACAATTCATTCACTGAGACATGTCCGGTTAGGTGCTGTCCGGGGCTGTTCGGTGTCAGATTGTTTCGATAAACTCATCGCGAATGGCAGACTCTATGACTCCCAAAACTTCAGAATTTCAGATCGCCAGCCTGGATGCGTGGAACAAGGCGGCCGCCAAGTCAGCCCCTGGCGGCAAAGTTGACGCACTCAATTGGCTGACGCCAGATGGCATCACGGTCAAGCCGCTTTACACCGCTGCAGATACGCAAGACCTGATTTACGCCAACACGTTGCCCGGCTTTGAACCCTACCTGCGCGGACCACAAGCCACGATGTATGCAGCGCGCCCTTGGACGATTCGCCAGTACGCCGGCTTTTCGACTGCCGAGGAGTCCAACGCGTTTTACCGTCAGGCGCTGGCGGGCGGTGGCCAGGGCGTGTCGGTCGCGTTTGATCTGGCTACCCACCGTGGCTATGACTCCGACCATCCACGCGTCACGGGGGACGTTGGCAAGGCCGGTGTGGCGATTGATTCGGTCGAGGATATGAAGATCCTGTTCGACCAGATTCCGCTCGACAAAGTCAGTGTTTCCATGACCATGAACGGTGCCGTGCTGCCGGTATTGGCGGGCTACGTCGTGGCGGCCGAGGAGCAGGGCGTTAGCCAGGACAAGCTCTCGGGAACGATTCAGAACGATATTCTGAAAGAGTTCATGGTGCGCAACACCTACATCTACCCGCCCGCGCCATCGATGCGCATCATTGGCGACATCATCGAGTACACGGCGCAGCACATGCCCAAGTTCAACTCGATCTCCATCAGCGGCTACCACATGCAGGAAGCCGGCGCCAATCAGGCGCTTGAGCTGGCTTTTACTCTGGCTGATGGTAAGGAATATGTGAAGACGGCCATCGCCAAGGGTATGGATGTGGACGAGTTTGCCGGGCGCCTGAGTTTCTTCTGGGCCATTGGCATGAACTTCTACCTGGAAGTCGCCAAGATGCGCGCCGCGCGGCTTCTGTGGTGCCGCGTCATGAAGGGCTTCAACGCCAAATCACCGAAGAGTTTGATGCTGCGTACCCATTGCCAGACCAGTGGCTGGAGTTTGACCGAGCAGGACCCGTACAACAACGTGGTGCGTACCACCATCGAAGCCATGGCGGCGGTGTTTGGCGGGACGCAGAGTCTGCACACCAACAGCTTTGATGAAGCCATGGCGTTGCCAACCGAGTTTTCTGCCCGCATCGCCCGCAACACCCAACTCATCATCCAGGAAGAAACTCACATTACCAGCGTGATTGATCCGTGGGCCGGCAGTTACATGATGGAGAAACTGACGCAGGACATGCTCGATGCGGCGTGGAAAATCATGCAGGAAGTCGAGACCATGGGCGGCATGACCAAAGCGGTCGACAGCGGTTGGGCCAAGCTCAAAATTGAAGCCGCTGCGGCTGAGAAGCAGGCGCGCATTGACAGCGGCAAAGACGTGATTGTGGGGGTTAACAAGTACCGCCTGAAATCAGAAGCTGCGATTGACGCGCGTGATATTGACAACGTAGCGGTGCGTGACGGACAAATTGCCCGGCTGCAAAAAATCAAGGCAAATCGGTCTGCAGAGCAGGTGCAGAAAGCGCTGGAAGCTATAACTTTTGCAGCAGAAAAAGGTGACGGGAATTTGCTCGACCTGGCCATCAAGGCGGTTCGTCTGCGTGCCACAGTTGGCGAAGTAAGCGACGCGATGGAAAAAGTTTACGGGCGCCACCGCGCCGATACGCAAAAGGTGACCGGTGTGTATGCAGCTGCCTATGACAATGCTGAGGGTTGGGATGCCCTCAAAGCCGAGATCAATGACTTTGCAGAACAGCAGGGTCGTCGCCCGCGCGTCATGATTTCCAAGCTGGGTCAGGACGGCCATGACCGTGGCGCCAAGGTCGTGGCCACGGCCTTTGCCGATCTGGGCTTCGACGTGGATATCGGCCCGCTGTTCCAGACGCCTGAAGAATGCGCCCGCCAGGCCATAGAAAACGACGTTCATGCGGTGGGCGTCTCGACTCTTGCGGCCGGTCACAAGACGCTGGTGCCGGCCATCATTGCAGAGCTCAGGAAGCAGGGCGCTGATGACATCATTGTTTTTGTGGGTGGCGTGATTCCAAAGCAGGACTACGAGATGCTTTTTGATGCCGGGGTCAAAGGCATTTATGGTCCGGGCACCCCGATTCCGGCAAGCGCCAAAGATGTGCTGGAACAGATCAAGGCTGCATTGCATACCGCAACCGAGGAAGAGGGGGGGTTTATCGATAATGCCGTCTCTTTGGTCAATGCCGGCACGCTTCCGCGCGACCTGTTTGCCAGCACGTTTTTGTGGGC
>JANXLW010000284.1 GCA_025354965.1 Betaproteobacteria bacterium | reverse complement strand
GCCCACATGTAGGTGAAGATAAGCGCCCAGAAGTGAACGATGGACAGCCGATAGGAATAGACCGGCCGCTCTGCCTGCTTTGGTACGAAGTAGTACATCATCCCCAGGAATCCTGCTGTGAGGAAGAACCCAACGGCATTGTGGCCATACCACCACTGCACCATCGCATCCTGCACACCAGCGTAAGCCGAGTAGGATTTCATGAAGCCGGCGGGAACAGCCGCGCTGTTAACCAGATGCAGCAAAGCCACCGCAATGATGAAAGCGCCAAAAAACCAGTTGGCGACGTAGATGTGGCGAACTTTGCGGGTACCGATGGTGCCAAAAAATACAACCGCAAATGACACCCATACCAGCGTGATCAAAATGTCAATGGGCCACTCAAGCTCTGCGTACTCCTTGCCCTGCGTATAGCCCAGTGGCAACGAAATCGCAGCCGCCAAAATGACCAATTGCCAGCCCCAAAATGTAAAGGCTGCCAGCTTGTCACCAAACAGACGAACATGACAAGTGCGCTGCGCAACATAGTAGGCGGAAGCGAACAGGCCACAACCTCCAAAGGCGAAAATCACCGCATTGGTATGCAACGGACGCAAACGACCGTAGGTCAGCCACGGTATACCCATGTTGAGTTCGGGCCACGCCAACTGAGCGGCGATGATCACGCCAACCAGCATACCGACCACGCCCCAGACCACCGTCATGATGGCAAACTGCCTGACGACCTTGTCGTTATAGGTCGTTGCCAGCGTATTGGGAAATATCATTTTCACCTCTTCTCTGTTAGTTTGAATCGAGTTTCCAACGGCAATCCAGATCGTCGGTTGATTTACATCAACCTCGCAAAATAATTCCTATTAATCGTTAAGAATTCGTTCACCTTCCGCCTCAATATCGTCAAATTGACCGCGGTGGATAGCCCACCAAAGTCCACCGAGAATAAAAAAAACAAGGGTGACCGAAAGAGGAATCAGCAGATAAAGTATATCCATGATGTTTTTCTCAATGGCTAGGTGTTTTCGATAAGCGCAAGGCATTCAGCACAACCAGCAAAGAACTGAGTGCCATACCCAAACCCGCCAGCCAGGCGGGTAGCCAACCCAGTACCGCCAAAGGCACGCACAGGGCGTTGTAAATGGCTGCCCACCAAAGATTTTGCCGCACCACCCGCAGCGTTCGGCGCGACAAGTGCAAGGTTTTTACAACGCTGCCGAGTTGATCCCCCAACACCACAAAATCCGCCATGGCCTGGGTCAGCGGCACCGCCTGACCAAAGGCAAATGACGCATGGGCGGCGGCCAATACCGGACCATCATTGAGCCCATCTCCGACAACTGCCACCTTGTGGCCTTGCTGCTGAGCGTACCGCAGGAATTCAAGTTTTTCTTGCGGTGCGCAGTTTCCCCGAAATTCAACAATGCCGACTTGTTGCGCCACTCTGGAGACCGCCTCATCAGTGTCGCCAGACACCAAATAGACCGCAATACCTTCCCGTTGCAGAGCGGCAACCGTATCGGCAGCATCCAGTCTCACATCTTCATGAAACGAAAATGTTGCCAGCCAACCGCGCTCATCGCTCAAAAATGCCTGCAATGAGTCAGATCGAGGACGGTCAACACCACAAAAACTGGCAGAACCCAGGCGCAAATCAGTGACGGCAAACTCGCCCGCACAAGACCAAGCCCGGCCTGCGATGCCTTGCCCGGCGACCTCCGTCACTTCCCTGACGCCCCAGGGCTTGTAAGTTGCGAGGTCCGCAGCGGCACTCACCAGCGCCCTGGATACCGGGTGCAGCGAGTGTTGTCCCAGAGCGGCTGCCATAGCCAGTGCCCGTCCGGCGGAACAGTCTTCACGCATTTGCGTAGCGTGCAGAATTGTGGCGTCTCGTGTCAAGGTGCCGGTTTTGTCAAACAGCACGGTGTCGACAGCGGCCAGTGCTTCAAAAGCGCCCAATCGCCGTGTCAACACACCGCCTCGCGCCAACGCGCCAGCAGCCGCCAGCATGGCGGCCGGTGTGGCGAGCGACAGGGCACAGGGACAAGTCACAATCAGCACCGCTACCGCGACCATCAATGCGTTGCCTGGATCCCGCCCCCACCAATACAGGCAGGCCAGTCCGGAGGCGAGCAGAACCACGATCAAAAAAGGTTTGGCAACCCGATCCGCCAATTGAGCCAGCTTTGGCTTACTGGTTGACGCGCTTTCCATCAACGCCACGATCTGGGCAAAACGGGTTTTGTCTCCGACTCGCAAAACACGAACCGTGACGACAGCAGAGAGGTTATGACTGCCGGCAATGACCACACCACCCGCGCCGCGTGCCAGCGGGCGCGACTCCCCGGTAAGCAGTGCCTCATCCACCATTGTGTCGCCCTGCAGCACGATGCCATCGGCCGGGAACGATTCTCCGGGCAAGATTCGAATAACATCTTCGGGTAACAAGCGGCGCACGGGCACACGTTCGTAGCTGCCGCCTTTATCCCTGCGCAGCACGCTGTCGGGCAATCGGTTCATCAATGCTTCAAGCGCGCCGGCGGTTCGATCCCGCAAGCGAAGTTCCAGCCAGCGTCCGGACAACAGAAAAAAAACAAACATGGTCAGCGAGTCAAAATACACTTCACGACCGAAAATTCCATGTGGGTTAAACGTTCCGGCTGTACTCACCGCAAAAGTGATCAACATGCCCAAAGCCACTGGCAAATCCATGCTGACGCGGCGCTGCAACACATCGCGCAAAGCACTGCTAAAAAACGGACCGCAAGAGAACAGGATGACCGGAAGGGTCAACACCCAGGAGGCCCAGCGCAGAAGTTGCTCCATCTCGGGCGTCAAGTCACCGGGCGCCGCCACATAGGCTGGATAGGCGTACATCATGACTTGCATCATGCAAAGTCCAGCGACCGACAAGCGCCAAAGTGCCCGCCGAGATTCGTCTTTGCGGCGCTCACGGGCAAAGGCATCATTCGCAGGGACAGCGCGATAGCCAGCGACCTGCACCGCCTGCATCCATTCAGATGGCCGGGCCGCATCAGAAGACCAGACAATGCGCGCGCGATGGCTGCCCGCACTCACCGTGGCCTGCACTACCCCGGGCACAGTCAGCAGCGCTTCTTCAATCGTCAGGGCGCAGGCCGCGCAATGCATTCCCTCGATCAGGAGATTGGATTGCCAAAAATTCGCGCCACGCGCGTCGGGACGACTAAAGGCAGACCACTCCAGTGGGTCATCCAGCAGGTGCAAGAGTTCGTCGGACGAGCTGGCAGCAGGTGTCCCGACCGGGTTGCGATGGCGCACATCGTTGAAGTTTTGTAACGCCGCGTCGACGACGGCAGGACTTGCAGTTGACATAAGTTCCAAGGATGCGCCGCGATCAAAAGAGTTTACCTGACGAACATCAAGTCGACACCTCGCCACCAGAGTAAGCTGGAACTCTACATCCAACCGGAGCAATTCATGTACCAAAGAATTCTTGTCGCCACTGATGGTTCCACGTTGTCCAAAAAAGCGGTCGTCAGCGCCATTGACCTGGCGGTCCTGACGGGGGCCGAGTTGATCGCCTTGAAAGTCATTCCGCGTTACCCACAGAGTTACTTTGAGGGCGGCTTGGCCTTGCAGGCGGCCGAAGTGAGCCGGGTTGAGAAGCAATGGGCGGAGGATGGCCAGGCCATCGTCGACGCCGTGCAGAAAGCCGCGCTGGCCAAAGGTGTCAAGTGCAAGGCTCTGACGGTAAAGTCAGACCTGGTGTCGGAAGCCGTCATTGCAGCCGCAAAAAAGCACAAATGTGATCTGATCGTGATGGCCTCGCATGGTCGGCGCGGCATCAAGCGCCTGTTGCTGGGCAGCGAAACCCAGCAGGTGCTGACACACTCCCACGTTCCGGTATTGGTCTTGCGTTAACGACCTAGGCTCATCGGTACGCAGTCGTTACCGGTCCCCATACTGCGCACGCAAAACATTCTTTTGCACCTTGCCCATGCTGTTGCGTGGCAAAGCGTCGACCACAAAACATTGTTTGGGTACTTTGAAATTGGCCAGCGTAGATTTCAGTTTGCCAATGATCTGCGCAGGATCAAGCATAACGCCCTTTTTCGCGATGACAACTGCCACGCCGACCTCACCAAAATCCGCGTGGGGAACGCCAATCACGGCGCTCTCGGCCACGCCCGGCAACTCGTTGATATAGCCCTCGATCTCGGCCGGGTAAACGTTGTAGCCACCGCTGATGATCAGGTCTTTGCTGCGCCCGACTATCGTCACATAGCCTGACGCATCAATTTTTCCCACATCGCCCGTTTTAAAGTAGCCGTCTGCCGTAAATTCTTCCGCCGTTTTTTCCGGCATGCGCCAGTAGCCCTGGAACACATTGCGACCCTTGACCTGGATGTTCCCAATTTCGCCGACTGCCACTGGCTGACCGGCGTCATCCCGCACCCGCAGACTAACCCCAGGCAACGGGAATCCGACCGTGCCACCAAGCCTTCTACCTTGCGCGCTGTGGTAGGGGTTGGAGGTCAGCATCACGGTCTCGCTCATGCCGTAACGCTCCAAAATGGTGTGGCCAGTCCTGACCTGCCACGCATTGAAAGTTTCAATCAGCAAAGGGGCGGAGCCGCAAATGAAAAGCCGCATGTGGCGTGTCGTCTCCCGGTTGAGCGCTTGCTCGGTCAGCAGGCGCACATAAAGCGTGGGCACGCCCATAAACACGGTCGCCTCGGGCAGCTTTTGAATCACCAGTTTGGGATCAAATTTTGCCAGCCAGATCAT
>JANXLW010000283.1 GCA_025354965.1 Betaproteobacteria bacterium | reverse complement strand
TTGATTTTTTGAACGGCCCCTTTGACACCATCTTTCTGGAATTCAAACAGGGCTTTCCAAATTTCAGTGTCGGTAATGGCGGTGTTGTCAAAGAACTGGGCTTGCTCTTCCTGGCCGGAAAGAAACTTTTCAAAGACGTGGAACAGCGTCTTGAAGTAGATGAACTCCGGAGAATGGTCCACATAAAGCTGGGCCAGGTACTCCAGCACCTTGGCTTTGACATCTTCAACGAGGGCGGTGTCTGACCACAATTCATCGAACCATGCTTTCAGGTCAGTGCGGTCACGGTCACTATCGACCACAATGTTCAGTTCGATATTTGGCGCGGCAGACAGGCCCAGGCCGCGCTGCGTGAAGTTGGAGCTGCCCATCAGGGCGTGTTCGCGTCGTCCGTCGTCAACGTGATACAGCTTGCCGTGCAGCAGATTGGTTTCGCGGATGGAGCGGATTTCGACCTTGCTGGTGATCCACTCGGCGCAGCGGCGGGCGACTTCCTTTTGCTGAAGCCGGTTGGCAAGCTCCAAGCCCTCGTCTTCAATCTTGAAGGCCTTTTTGTCGGTCTTCTCAGGGTCTAGCGTCTGAATGAATTTGGGCTCACCAAACAGGAACTGAAGGGATTCGATACCGTCGAGCTGATCGCTCAGGGCTTCGTAGGCATAAATGGTGAAGTAGGCAGAAACGACCGACAGGCGGCTGCCGCTGGTGGCCTTCTCTTTCAGGAATTCTGCTACTTTGCCCCTGGTCCTGTTGTCTCTGATGCCTGATTTCAAGTGAATCCCTTTTTGTGTCCTGGCGATGGCATGCCCCGTCAAATGGGTACAGATGGATACGATCGCAGCCCCCAATTTGAAACCTATTTTGATCAACGAGAGTCTACAGCCAGTCGCTTGACGAAAGAGAGCTGGCAGAACGCGGTGCAAGGGTACGAAACGGAGGTTTCAGAAGCGCAGTTTGCTTTCCTGTTTGGTGGCTTTTGGGTGATTTGGCTTGGGATGTTTCCACCTGCCTTGGGTGTCCCTATGCTGTCGTGTACGCCCGCCACAATGCTGCCCCGGTCCCCACAGCGTAAACCATACTGGCGGCCACGCCCGGCGGCAATGCAAGTGGCGCAGTTGAAGTGGTGGGCGTGGTAAGCCGCTGCCAACGCGCGCCAGTCGGTTGGTTCAGGGTTTGTGTCTGCCTGTACGCTGGGTGATGGCTCCGCTGGCTCGGATTGCAGTGCATCAGCCAAAGCCGCTCGGTGCTCGCGCAGTGGCACTAGCAAGCGCGCCACCGCTTCACGCGGCCCAATGGCTTTGATTTTGCCGTTCACCAAACGTAGTTTTATACCGGATTCCTGTGCCTCGCGGATCAGGGCAGCCGCGCTCACAATTCCACCTCGCACAGGTCAATTGCAGGGGCGACGCCCGAAATTTCCGGTGAAGATTCTCCCGAAGATTTGAAAGGTTCCGGTTTTTGAGACTGGTGATCTTCGGAACCTTCGTGCGCAGTGGAATCTTCGTGGCCACCTGGCAAGCGCAAGTACCAGCCTTCCCCCATGCCGCCTTTTTTGCGCAGGACGTTCAGTTTCTTGCTGGCCTTCCAAACCTGCGCCTTTGTAAAACCTGCGTCAATTAGTGCTTTGCTAGGCCGCGCGGGGCTTGGCTTTCAAAAATTGGTGCGGCTGGCGGGGATCGAACCCACGACCCTTGGCTTCGGAGGCCAATACTCTATCCACTGAGCTACAGCCGCATTTTGCTGGGAATCTGCAAGGGGCGTATTTTCGCACACCGTCAAATGATCACCGTTTTTTTGCAACTCGTTTCAGATGAAGCGCAGGGACGTACAGCCACATCTGTCCCTTGGTGCGTCGCTCACGCTTGTTGCGAGTGCTTCTAACAGGGGTCAAATTTGGATGGAAAAAACTGTCTTCAGGGGGTCAATTCTGGGTGGCATTCAACACGCAGGCGCCCAAATGTGGATTGATATCAATTTGTCGCATTAAACAAATTATATTAATATTTAATAGAATACTATTCTAATTCATAGATTAACAAATTTATTTATACTAATATGCAAATTACGACAGATATTGATGTTTGTTGAAACCATGCAAAACTCGGCACTTCTTGGACTCGATTGCCCGCAGGTATGGGATACCGATCTCGCCTTCAGGCACCTTCAGGCGCAGGGAAAGGCCGACACCAGGCGAACAGCAGAGCGTCGCCTTGTGACGATGTCATTTCTACCTGCTGAGTTGACACCAGCACTGATCGAAGACGAGGGTGGTCGCAAACCGGTTTTTAAGGTGCTGAGTTCGGAGATTGAGCAGGCCCGCAGCAAGCGCAAACTGGTGTTGTTTGCCCAATTGAATGTCTTGCCGGGTGGCCAGCCATGCCTGCATGCCAATGATGCCCGGGGTGGGCGATATTGGGTTCCACTGGACACCGCTGTTGCCACTGAATCCGGGTCTGTCGCTGCAGCGTTGCAAAAACTGCAACTCCATCTGGGCAAGGATGTCGCTGTATTTCCGCACGCTGCTCTGGTTGCCATGTGCCGCCAGGAACCTGGACTGTCGTGGATCAGTTTGCTGGCCTATCCGCCGTTACTCGACTTGTCACCGCAGAGCCGCCATGCCGACGCTGTTAAAACAACAACACCCTACCTCAGGCGACTGGAAGCCGAGAGTATCCACATCATCCGCGAGGCGGTTGCTGAAGCAGAAAACCCGGCCATGCTGTACTCGGTTGGCAAGGACAGCTCGGTCATGCTGCATCTGGCGCGCAAGGCGTTTTATCCTGCGTCCCCACCCTTCCAACTGCTGCACGTGGACACGCGCTGGAAGTTTCAGCAGATGTACCAATTTCGTGACCAGATCGCCCGCCAAACCGGCGTTGAATTGCTGGTGCACATCAACCCGGAGGCGATTGCCA